>JAPHUG010000436.1 GCA_026197195.1 Sedimenticola sp. | reverse complement strand
GTGGATACCGTGACGGCGGATATGAAGCTCAGTCATGCGGCCCAGGTGATGCGGGAGAAGGGGCGCCGCTATCTGCCGGTGGTGGATGATAAAAACCACCTGATCGGCCTGTTCAGCCAGAAAGAGCTGGATCGGGCCGAGCCCTCCGCCATCACCACCCTGTCGGTCGGCGAGGTGAACTATCTCACCTCCAAGATCACCGTCGGTGAGCTGATGGTGCGTGAGGTGATCACCTGCGCCCCGGATACCCTGGTGGAAGAGGCTGGGCGCATCATCCGCGACAAGAAGATCGGCAATCTGCCGGTGATCGAGAACGGCGAACTGGTCGGTGTGGTCAGCGAGACCGATATCCTCGACTTCTTCCTCGATGTCATGGGCTGCGGCCTGGAGAACACCACCCGCATCGCGGTCAGCCTGCCCAACAAGGCCCGGGCACTGGCCGGCCTGCTGCACAAGATCAACGATGCCGGCGGCTATATCGCCACCGTCGTCTCGCCCGTATCCCAGATGGACAACCCGCAACGGGTCGCTATCGTGCGCTATATTGCCGATGAACCAGAGGCACTGGACAAGCACCTGCAAGAGATCGGCTATGAAGTAATCACCGAGATATTGCCCAAATCCTGATACACAGGGCCATAGCCTGATCCCGGGCTATGGCATCAATTGTGACTCTGCTTTAGCAGGCTGATAGAATGCTTTTTTTCATATCAGCGGTAGCAGACGAACAGTGCCCAGCAATCCATTTCATCGACAGCTAAAGACGATTCTAGACGGCTTTCGTAAAGAGCCACCCAGCCGAACACCTTCACTGGTAGCCACCCTGTTTGGTGATGTCGTCGAATCCCACAATCGGGAGATCTGGCTCGGCAGTATTACCGCCCTTCTCGAACCGCTGGGCGTTAATGAGCGACTGGTAAGAACGGCCGTCTACCGGTTGGCAAAAGACAACTTCGTTGAGAGCACCAAGATCGGTCGCAGAAGCTACTATCGCCTCACTGAGCCTGCCCGAAAAAACGTCAGCCATTATGATCAGCTCATCTACTATCCCAGCAATAAAACCTGGGACGGCGACTGGACGCTGGTCTTCACCGGAACGCAGGGGATCAATGCCAGCAAGCGGGCAAAGCTGAGAAAGGAGCTGACCTGGCTGGGTTACGGGATCATTGCACCAAATGTCTATGGCCACCCGACGGAACCTATTGCGCCCACTCAATCCATTCTTGCCAAGGCCGGTGTAACCGATCAGGTTGTCGTATTAAGGGCCAGTAATTATGACCCCATGTATGGTCTGGGTACGAAGGGAATGGTACGTCAGTGCTTTAAGCTGGGGGAACTGGAAAAGAAATACGCTGCCTTTATCAAGCATTATCGCGCTTTAGCAAAGGCGATGCAGCCCGGAGGCTATGTCGAGCAGGAAGATCCGGAGCACTGCTTCATGCTACGGATTATGCTGATACACCATTATCGGCGAATTCTTTTATTGGATCCTGAACTGCCGGCAGAACTGTTACCGGATAACTGGATAGGGCGTGAAGCGCAGGCCCTGTGTGCGGCAATCTATCGTCCGATCGAGGCGATATCGGAACAGCATATTCTGCGCCTCTGTGAAAACCAGGCAGGCCCTTTCAAGCCGACATCCGCACGCTTTAGAAAACGTTTTGCAGCTTTGTAACGAAGAGCGAAACGAAAGGGCCGGAGTCAATTCGCATAAGCGAATAAGAGCGTGTCCACAGAGAACACCCTCTGACTCCAACCCGTTAAACCATCACATCAAACGATCAGCCGCCGGGGTCTCCGGTAACTGTTGTTCAAAAAAGCCTTCGGTGTGAATCAGTGATTCATCCGCGCCCAGGGCCTTGGCCGCCTCAATACAGGCATCCACAAACTCCGGGCTGCCCGCAGCATAGATGCTGTGCTTTGATAGATCCGGAAACAGCTCAGGGAGTAGGGCCGGGATTCTGCCGGCCAGCCCTTCACCCTGTTCCTGGGTCAGTGTATGCATAAACTTAAAATTACGATGTTTGGATTGCCACAGGGCCAATCGACCTGTGTCATACAGATCCTCTGAAGTAGGTGCAGAAAAAATTACCGTAACAGGCTGGCGATAGCCACGGCTCAAGGCCGCCTCGGCCAGCGCCATAATAGGTGCCAGCCCAGTACCTGCAGCCAGACAGAGGACAGGAATCTCTGCAGCGGGATCACCTATAAAGGTCCCATAGGGCCCTGACAGTTTTATCCGATCACCCACTTTAAGTTCATCATGCACCCAGCTGCTGATGCCACCCTTTTCGACTTTGGCAATCTGTAGCGTGATCTCTCCATCCGGGCGGGAAGCATTCGCTATTGAATAGGCGCGGGACGGAATAGAGCCATCCGGGTGATTCAGTTGAACATACTGCCCAGGCCAGTACCGGAGCGGTTTACCGATGGGCCTTAAGCGTAATTCTACAATCCGGTGGGTACGCTCAAAACGTTCCACCACCACAAAAGAGACATTCTCTCTTGGAGGAAACAGCTTTGGTTGCGCGTCTTCCGTTCCCCACTCAATCTCCAGCATATCGGAGAGCGGTTTGGCCATGCACATCAGACCAAAACCCTGCTCCCGCTCCTCGGGGGCAAGCGCCATATCAAGCACCATGCCTTGATCAAACTCGCCATCCCTTACCTTGATCTTGCACTCACCACAGGCGCCTGCACGACAGTTATTGGGGAGTGCGTATCCGGCCTTTTCCAGCGCGGAAAGTACTGTCTGCCCCGATTCACATTCAACTTCATGGCCGGAGGGATATAAGCGGATTTTCTTCATAAGTGGACCATCTAAAAAAACCGGGAGGCTGAACCCCTCCCGGTTATAAGCAAAGGCTTAGAATATCGGAATGATCTCTTCCAGATCAACATCCAGGACTTCCTGCCCGGTGATACCCACTTCAGGGATAGCGGGGAAAGGAATATCGTAGCGATCCAACACCCCTTTCAGATTCAACATGGCATTACGCCAGTTCTCCAGTTTGGCCTCAGCCGTAGGGATACCGAATCCGGCATTTCGGGCTATCTCTTCCGCTTCACGCTGGGTGGCGATAAAGTCGTCCGGCAGATCCCAGAACTCCATGGGTGGCTCGTAAAGCACGGCAGAGAGGAACAGGTAACCCGCACGAATCTGCTTGGTGATCACCTCCTTGTTCTCACTCTGTAACCCAGGATAGTCACGTTCCATCAAGGCCATGCATATCGCCATATGGCGCCCTTCATCGCGCCCGATATTTTTAAACGCCTCCTGGAATACCTCTTCCTCACACCCTTTCGCCATCTGATGGAAGATGGTGGCCGCAGCAATCTCACCCATCAGGAAGGAGCTGAACAGTACCGCTAGGCTGTACTTGGGCACCGCCTTTTTATAGCCATTCCAGTAGCGACCGCCATTGAAGTAGAGCCACTTGGCGTTACGTTGAAGTTTCTTGCCCAACTCTGTCTTGGGGGTATAGGTCAATGCGTCCGGGTGATCAAGCAGCTTGGTGATGGAGAGACCGCACATCTGCTCATGGTTCTGCTCATCCCGAACAACCGAGAAGAAGCAGCGACGAACAGGGTCCTCTTCATGATCTTCATAGGTCTTGATCAGGGCTTCAGCGAATACCGGTGGAGCCGAGTAATCAAATACCGACAGCAGTGTCCACCAGTAGGCGATAGATTCACGCTCTTCCCAGCTATACTGATCAGGATCGAAGGTATCCCATGAGAGTTTCTCCGGATCCCAAGTCTCCCGTTGAGCGGCTTCCCACACTTCCTGCATCTTGGTGGTTTTGCGTTCCCAGCTCAGGGGATAGATGTTGGGCTGTGGTGTCTCGGGTGGAAACTCCATCTTATCTGCAAACCATTCTTTCTCACTCATCGTTCTCGCTCCTCAACTCTATTCTGTAGCCACACAGTAGCCCTATGTGGGTAGACAATCTCGATGCGACATCGTGCGCATGAGTAGACCATACCAATCTCTTCGTTATGATACAATAAATTTGTTATATTATTTTTATTTGTATCGCTTTAAGATGGTATTTTCTTGGCAACCAGTGTAAGTACATCATAGGTTGCCACCAGATCACCGTGCTGATTCTTGACCTGACAGTCCCAGCGCACCTCCCCATAATCCTCATTAACCCTGGGGATTTTCTGCTTACAGGTAAAGGTCACCTGAATGGCATCTCCGGGGTTGAGGGGTGTGAGAAAACGCAGGTTTTCCAAGCCGTAGTTAGCCAGAACAGGCCCTGGGGCCGGATCTACAAACAGACCGGCAGCGGCTGAAACAATGAAATAGCCATGTGCCACTCGCCCTTCAAAGAACGGATTGGCCCTCGCCGCCTCTTCATCCATGTGGGCATAAAACTTATCCCCGCTGAACTCGGCAAAATGCTCAATATCTTCAAGTGTGATGATCCGGGTATCCGAGATGATACCCTCACCAATCTTCAGCTCTTCGATAGACTTTCTGAAAGGATGCACACTATCCTCAATTCGCCGGGCACCGGGTATCCACTTGTCGGTCACGGCTGAGAGGGTGGAGGGTGAACCCTGGAGAGCGACACACTGCATATAGTGGAGTACGCCGCGTATACCGCCCATCTCCTGACCACCGCCAGCACGACCAGGACCGCCGTGAATCAGATAGGGCAAGGGTGACCCATGCCCGGTGGACTCTTTAGCGCAGTCGCGGTTGGCAATCAGCAGACGCCCATGCCAGGCACCCAGGCCCATCACCATCGCCTTGGCAAACTCATCGTCATAGGTGAAGATTGAACTGACCAGACTACCCTGCCCCATACGGCTGATCTTTACCGCCTCAGCCACGTTGCCATAGGGCACCACGGTACTCACCGGACCAAAGGCTTCAATTTCATGCACCTCAGGACTGGTCAGCGGTTGATCACAATAGAGCAGTATCGGTTTCAGGAAGGCCCCCTCATCTGAGCCCGTTGCTGCGGGATCGCCATAGACAATGTCACAGGTATTGGCGAGTTCTGCTACCCGATCACGAACCTCGGCACACTGATCACGACTGGCAAGGGCACCCATGGTGACCCCTTCATCATCGGGGTTGCCGACGACCACCTTATCCAGCCTTTCCTTCAGCGCATCAATCACCGCTGGCGCCAGGTGGCGCGGCACAATGGCACGGCGAATAGCGGTACATTTCTGTCCGCACTTCACGGTCATTTCGCGTACCACCTCTTTAATGTATAGATCGAACTCTTCGGTACCAGGTTTCGCATCAAGCCCCAGAATAGAGGAGTTCAGTGAATCCGCCTCCATGGTGAAGCGAACCGAATTATTGATAATGGCGGGATGCTGACGCAGCATAAGGCCAGTAGACGCCGAACCGGTAAAGGTTACGGCATCCTGACAGGTGACATGATCCAGCAGGTCACCGACACTGCCACTGATCAACTGCAGTGACCCTTCAGGCAGAATTCCTGACTCGATAATCCGCTGCACCATCAGCTCCGTCAGGTAGGCGGTCTGACTAGCGGGTTTGATAATCGAAGGGACACCGGCAATAAAGGTCGGAGCCAACTTCTCCAACATCCCCCAACAGGGGAAGTTAAAGGCGTTAATGTGAATCGCCACACCTTCCAGAGGCAGATAGACATGCTGCCCGATAAAACTCCCTTTACGTGAAAGGATCTCGGGATTGCCATCGATATAGACCTGCCCATTCGGCAGTTCACGACGCCCCTTGCTGGAGTAGGCAAACAGGGTGCCGGTTCCACCTTCAATATCGATCCAGGAGTCAGAACGGGTCGCACCGGTCGCCTTGGAGAGTTCATAAAACTCCTCTTTACGCTCCTGCAGATAGAGGCCCAACTCTTTCAGTTTGATGGCACGCTCATGGAAACTCAGCGCCCGGAGTGCAGGCCCACCGATCTCTCGCCCATACTTGAGCATGGCCCCATAGTCGACGCCCTTGCTGCTGATTTCTGCAACCGGTTCTCCGGTGATGGCACTGTTCAGTACGACACCCTTGCCCTCACCCTCTACCCAGGCACCGCAGGCATAACTCTTTAAACGCATTATCAACTCCTCTAACCCCATCAGGGTCCAGATTCGATCTGTTATGGTGATTCACTCAAGTGGATTGAGATTCTTCCCGTGACCTTCAGTTAAACGGTCTATGATCACGGAGAGGTTAAATCCATCGACTAACTTCTGAATTGATAGTAGCTCGTAATTTAATACGATACAATTTTTTGTGTTTTAATTTTTTTTCTGTAGCATTTAATGATCAACCTGTGATACAACTTATCTCAGCATGGAGAGGCACACCCTAAATCAGGGCGCTGCCGGAACTAACAGCCTAAACCTTATAAATATCAAGGCTGTAGATGTTATAGTGGGTGACTGAAGGAGAGACGATGAGATCCTATTCAGATATAAGCGTAGATACCCCTTCCCAGGGTGTGCAGCTCATCAGACTGAATCGACCTGAAGCTCATAACGCCTTGCGCACAGCCCTGCTGGGAGAGCTGGCTGATGCTCTGACAGAGGCCGAGCAGGATGACCAGGTCCGCGTCATCGTTCTCACGGGATCTGAAAAGGTCTTCGCTGCCGGTGCTGATATCAAAGAGATGGCGGAGCTGAATCCGGTCGATATATGGAAGGATAAACGCCCTCAACACTGGAACGGCATCAAGGCCTTTCAGAAACCGATCATTACCGCAGTCAACGGCTACTGTCTGGGCGGTGGCATGGAACTGGCCCTGTGCGCCGACATCATCATTGCCGGTGAAAACGCCCAGTTTGGTCAGCCAGAGATCAATCTGGGCATCATCCCCGGTGCCGGCGGCACCCAGCGACTGATCCGCTCTGTAGGAAAATCCCTTGCCATGAAGCTGATCCTGAGTGGCGAGTTCATCAACGCACGGGAAGCCCTGGCTGCCTGTCTGGTGGCGGAAGTCACCCAGCCCGAGCTGACACTGAAAAGGGCCACCGAACTGGCCACCACTATTGCCAGCAAGTCCCCGGTAGCCGTCAGGATCGCAAAAGAGGCCATTCTGGCCGCCTATGAAACACCACTAAGTCAGGGACTCGAACTGGAACGCAAGGCGTTTCTGTTTCTTGCCTCTACCGAAGATCGCCAGGAGGGCATACAGGCCTTCATGGAGAAGCGTGTGCCACAATTTAAAGGTCAATAAAGAGAACATCATGAGCTACAACAACATCCTATTTCAGGTGGAGCGTGGCGTCGCCACATTGACCTTGAACCGTCCCGACAGCCTGAACAGTTTTACCTCTGAGATGCACAGCGAGATCCGCCAAGTGATGAAACAGATCAAACAGGACAGCACCATACGCTGCCTGCTGCTCACCGGCGCCGGTCGCGGTTTCTGTGCCGGACAGGATCTGAATGATCGAGCGGTGGCACCGGGTGAAGCGATGCCAGACCTCAGCCAGTCTATTAAACAGAACTACAACCCGCTGGTGCGCTCACTCATGACGCTGGACAAGCCAGTGGTCTGCGCCGTGAACGGCGTTGCGGCCGGCGCCGGTGCCAACCTGGCCCTGGCCTGTGACATTGTGCTGGCCGCTCGCTCAGCCAATTTCATTCAGGGCTTTTCCAAGATTGGTCTGATACCCGATTCAGGCGGTACCTGGACCCTACCCAGACTGGCGGGAC
>JAPHUG010000322.1 GCA_026197195.1 Sedimenticola sp. | reverse complement strand
TAAAAACTAACAGCAATCCAGATTGTGCTGATTCGCGCCTGTTAACTTAGCAGGCGCGGTAACAACAAGGTGATCGATGGAAACAGTATCAGGATAACAACGCGCACCACATCCGAAATCAGGAATGGCATCACACCTTTGAAGCTCTCAATCATGGGCACATCTTCAGCCATTTTGTTAATGATAAAGACATTCATCCCCACCGGAGGCGTGATGAGTCCCACCTCAACTACAATGAGCGCAATAATACCAAACCAGATCTTCAGTTCTTCCGGATCCATGGCAAAATCCAACCCCATCAAAATGGGCCAGAAGATGGGAACAGTCAACAGAATCATCGACAGGGAATCCATGACACAGCCAAAGATAAGATAAAGCAACAACATCACCACCAACACCAGATAAGGAGACAGGTTACTGTCGCCTATCAATCGTGCAGCCTCAGATGGCATTTGGGTGAGTGCCAAAAAGGCATTAAAGAGGTCCGCCCCAAAGACAATCAGGAAGATCATTGCAGTAGCGCTGGCCGTACCGAGCAGGCACTCCTTCAGGCCTTCCCAGCGCAAGTGACCATGCGTAGCGGCTAGCAATCCGGTCGTAATAGCGCCGACTGCCGCCCCCTCTGTCGGTGTAAAGGCACCGGCATAGATGCCGCCGATAACCACAATGAATATCAGGGCGACCGCCCAGATATCACTCAGACTTCTGATCTTCTCCTGCAGACTGCTGGCAGGCCCGGCCGGACCAGACTCAGGTTTTAATCGCACATAGACCGCAATAGCAATAAGGTAACCAAAGGCCGCCAGAAAGCCGGGGATGAAGGCGGCCTGAAACATGGTCGCGATATTTCCCTCGGTTAAGATCGCGTAGATGACAAGGATAACGGAAGGTGGGATCAGGATACCCAATGTACCCCCTGCCGCCAGCGCCCCTGTGGCCAGACAACCGGAGTAACCATGGCGTTTCAATTCAGGCAATGCCACCTGGCCAATCGTTGCTGCCGTTGCCAGGGAAGAGCCACAGATGGCACCGAATCCAGCACAGCCACCTATTGCAGCCATTGCGATACCCCCCCGACGATGGCCCAACCAGACACTGGCCGTATGGAACAGCGCCCGGCTCAACCCCGCCTTACTGGCAAATTGCCCCATCAAAAGAAACAGGGGTACCACAGAGAGGTCATAGGTGGAGAAACGCCAGTAGGCTGCAGTTTTCAGGTAGCTGATCAGCGGTGTCCAGCCAGATAACAACACATAGCCGATCATGCCTACCAGCAGCATCGCGACACCAATGGAGAGTCGTAATGCAATCAGTAAAAGCAGTACACCAAACATCAAAGCGCCTATCGCCATGCCACTCATAGAGTCCGATTACTCCATTGACGACTTGCGGTATAAAAACAGACCACCGTCAGTAGCGCGAGTGAGGCAACAATGGGGATAAAACCCCACCATCGGGACAGGCCCAATATCATGGTCTGCTCCTCGTAACGAAACATGTCATACCCCCCCAGAGCAAGACGCCACGTGAGCAGTGCTGCAATAATGCCAAAAATAACACTGCCCACACTATCCATACGGCCACGGGTCTTAACGCCCACGTTCATCGTAAAAAAATCAACCACAACATTACCGCTGTGTAACTGGCAATAAGGAAGAAAAGCAAACACCGTAATAGCACAACCCACTTCCACCAGTTCAAAATCACCCGGTATAGGTAGACTGAACAGGTAACGCCCCAGCACACTGACGACCGTCATCAATGCCAGTGCCAGTAAGATCAACCCACCGGCAATGGCCGTCACTCGAGCCAGGCTATGAATGGCCCGACCCAGTGGGCCGGGCTGAGTCATGTTTTCGCTGTTTGTCATCGGTTCTGATCTAAACGCAGCCGTTAATGACTGTACTTTTTAACCAGCATTCTTGCCTCTTCATACATCTGCTTTCCATCAAGGCCCTGCTCATTCGTGCTCTTGATCCAGTCATCAATTACCGGTTGCGTCGCCACTTTCCAGCGTTCCAGCTCCTCACCTTCGATGACATTGATAATATTGCCGCGTTTCTTTGCCGCATCACGACCGGGATTATCAGCCTCATCCCAGACATGACCAATCTGCTTGGACAGGGCGATACCCGAGTTATTATCAATCACCTGTTTCAGATCAGCCGGCAGACTCTCGTATTTGGCCTTGTTCATGGCAAACAGGAACATGGTGGTATAGATACCGCTCTCACCGCCAAACTCCGTGTGATACTTAACCAGTTCATGGGCCTTGAGTGGCAGTGTCACTTCATAAGGCAACATGGCACCATCCACCACACCTTTTGACAATGCCTGAGGTACCGCCGGAACCGGCATACCCACCGGTGTCGCACCGATGTATTTGAGTGCCTCATTAATCGTCCGGGTAGGTGCCCTTACCTTGGTATTTTTCAGATCTGCGAGTGACATGATCGGTTTGTCCCGCATATGAAACTGCCCTGGTGCATGGGTGTGTATCATGATGGGATGTACATCTTTGTACTCTTCCTTCATATACTTCTCATAAAACACCCAGGCAGCCTGACTGGTAGCTTCCGCGCTACCGGCCACAAAGGGTAGTTCAAACACCTCCGTGAGCGGAAAACGGCCGCGGGTATAACCGGGCACGGTCCATACAATATCCGCCACCCCATCACGCACCTGATCGAAAAGCTGTGGCGGCTTACCGCCCAACTGCATGGCCGGGTAGATCTTAATATCGATGCGGCCATTCGATTCCTTCATTACCTTATCCGCCCAGGGCTGGATAAACTGGGCATGGGCGGTAGCAGGTGTCGGCAAAAAGTGGTGTACCTTCAACTCCACCTCGGCCGCCTGAACGGTCCCTATTAACAACGCACCGGCCGTCAGCAGTAGTTGCAGCCCTGATTTTATAACTTTTTTCATTACACTCCTCCTCGGTTAACAGTCCAGTCCGCCTTCATGCTCACACATCAGGCAGCCGGTTCAGTCTCTTCAAGCATCTGTTGTAATTTGAACTTCTGTATCTTCCCTGTTGCCGTCTTTGGCACTTCATCAATCAGCCGAATAGCTTTCGGACATTTGAAGTGCGCCAACTCCTTTCTTAAGGTTATCTGCACTTTTTCTATCAATAGCAGCGGATCATTAACGACCTGTTTTGGTTCGACAAACAGAACAATATCTGTCTGGCCCGCTTTTCCGGATACCTCAACAACGGCGGCTTCCGCTACATCAGAGAGTGATAGTGCACAACACTCAATCTCAACCGGGCTGACCCATTGCCCAGATATTTTCAACATATGATCAGCACGCCCCTGGTGATACCACCAACCCTCCTTATCAAAGCTGAAGATGTCTCCGGTTCGATACCAAACCCCATTAAAGGCGTGTCGGGTCATATCCTGTCGATTCCAGTATCGATCACATACCGAGGGCATCCTTAGCCAGGCGACACCCGGCGTATCCGCCTCATGGATCGGCTCTCCATCCTGACTGGTCAAGCGCACCTCGGCCCAGGGCACGACACGTCCAGTTGCCCCCGGCTTATGCGCGTCAGGCGTATTGACGATAAACAGAATCAACGTTTCCGTCGTACCGATCCCCTGATAGATCCGCTTCCCGGTAACCGCCAGCCACTCGTCATACAGGGGACCTGGCAGCTGTTCACCGGCCGATACACAACAGCGAATAGCACTAAACGAAGCATGCTTGGCGATACCCAGGTCGAGCAGTTTTCGATAAAAGGTGGGCACACTGAAAAAGAGATCTGGCTGATGCAGCTTCACCAACTCTCCAGTCCGTTCAGGGGTTGGCCATCCATCAAACAGGATGAGTGTGGCACCACAACGTAACCCGGCAAAAAAACCATGGGCCAGTGGATAGGCAAAAAACAGCTTTGAGGTGCAGAGTATTTTTTCACCCGGCTTAACCTTCAGGTTCTCTCGTAAATGCAGGTCACTCACAATAATGTCGTGATGCAGATGAACCGCTGCTTTCGGTTTGCCCGTGGTACCTGAGGTATATATCCAGAAAGCCATATCATCAGGCGACATAATGATGGAGCATGGTGTACTCGGGCTATCGGCCACCAAGTCAAGCAGCGTAGAGAATTGTTGTGATTCTCCCTTTCTGACAATCAGTTTTACTGTATGGGTAATCAGAGGTTGTAGCTGTTTAAAGGGCTCAATAAAATCCTCCTCAATAAACAGCACGCCGGCCCGGCTCTCATTGATAACAAAAACCAGATCCTTCTCGACCGCCTTTCGATTATAGGTAATAGCAACCGCGCCGATACGCATGACACCCAGATATGCCGCCACCAGATCAGCCGAGTCTTCCAGTAAAAACAGCACCCGCTCCTCGGGCCTTACACCTTCAGCTCTCAGCGCATTACCAATCCGATTGGCCAGCGTATCAAGCTCGGTATAACTCGTCACCCCGCTCTCATCAATGACAGCAATCGCCTCACCCAGTCCCTGTGTGAGGACTGGCTTCAGTATTTCGTCACCGGCATTCATGGCACTCTCGACATAAGTCTTCTGCAGGCTCATATGTCTAAGTCACTCCACCTGATTAGGATTAATCGTTCATCTACCACACCAATAGTGAAATATTTTGCATTATCCAGGCCACACAGGCCTATAACATGAAAAATATTTCTTAATTACCTATTTTTTATAATGTTTATGGAGGGGTTAGCTGCCAACAGCCAGAACACGAAAAAGAGCTCTTTCGTTCATAATATGAACAATACTACTCATTATTTCATATTACGTCTGAAATTACAGGAGTAATAACAAGGCTTTAGCCACAAATAGTCGCAGAATGAACAACCTGTTCAATATCTGTACATATTTGGCTTGAGGTTGCACTATAGTGCCTTCTTATATCAACCGGCATCCTGAAGTTTATAGATGGTTGTGCGTGATACACCCAATAGGCGGGCGGCCTGGCTGATATTTCCACCGCAGTGATCGATCACCCACTTCACATAGGCCCTCTCCATACTCGCCAGAGGTCCCGCCACGTGAAAGGTGGCCAGATGACTGCTTGCAACCGCATCAGAAGTGCCCGGAGAGAGCATGGAATTAATCTGTGCGGCCGTGATCTCACCCTCACAATGGACACGCAGGCGCTCGATCATATTCTTCAATTCACGCACATTTCCGGGCCAGTGATGGGCCTGTAGTTGCTGCATGGCACCCTGACTTAGCGAGGGTGACGGCGCACCTGCTAAGGCTTGTCCCAGAAAATGATCCACCAGCAATGGGATATCTTCTGCCCTCTTACTCAGCGAAGGGATATTGATTGTGAGTACATTCAGGCGATAGTAGAGATCCTGACGAAACCGACCCTGGGCAATCATCTTCTCCAGATCACGGTGAGTGGCCGCAATGATCCGCGCACGGGTCCGCTTAATCTGAGTACTACCGAGCGGGCGATACTCACCACTCTCCAGTACCCGCAATAACTTTGCCTGACAGGTGGCTGATAGCTCACCTATCTCATCCAGAAACAGCGTGCCATCAGAAGCGGCATGAAACAGCCCATCATGTTCCTGTGTAGCCCCGGTAAACGCCCCTTTCTTATGCCCAAAAAGCTCACTTTCAAGGAGTTGATCCTGTAACAAGCCACAGTTGAGCGGGATTATGTTGGCCTGTTCACGCTCACTCCAGGAATGCAGGATCTGAGCAACAACCTCCTTGCCAACACCACTCTGCCCGGTGATTAAAACCGGCATCTCGAGAGGCGCCATCTTTTTTGCCAGGGCAATCACATCACACCAGGCCGCGCTCCGGCCAATCGCAAGCGGCACCTTTTTACCATTAGAATTAGTTGCATTCGTAAGCATGATGCTGTGACCCTGACAAGCCCAGTGGGCTAAGTAGGTCGAGAATAACAACAATAAAGCGCTGTATGCAAAGAGTTCCACAATCGGATCAAAAGGCATAATGTGGATAAGGCAGTTCTTCTATCTGATCATATCGTTATGATGACCAATGGACCCTCTGCTAAGGTTGGCGAGATTCTCCATGTTGATCTAGCCAGACCGCAGGTTAGGCCATTCACGAACAGCAATACGCCTGATCACCTGTTGAAAGATAGCCTACAGGTGATCAGGTGTGCCACGTTTCAGCTGCTGCGCAGAATTTTGCTTGCCTCAATGCGTGCCAAAAACTCGGCCATTATTTCATCATAAAGCGCATCGCCCAGAACAGCATCCTCAACCCCCGACTCTATACTGGGGTTATCGTTGACCTCAATCACCACCACACCTGCCTCCGTCTCTTTTAGGTCAACACCATACAGACCATTACCGATCAGATTGGCTGCTTTAAGAGCGGTCTCTACCACTTTTTTAGGGGCATCCTCTACAGCGAAGGTACGGAAATCCCCCTCTTTTTCGACACTGCCATGATCATAGATCTGCCAGTGATCCTTTGACATAAAGTACTGGCACACATAGAGCGGCTTGCGGTTTAGAATGCCAACCCGCCAGTCAAACGGGGTATAGGTGTAGGCCTGCCCCAACAAAAGATCAGAATTTTTAAACAGTTTTCGGGCGACCTGCTCCAGTTGCTGGCGATTTTCCACTTTATAGACACCCAACGAAAAGGAGCCATCCGGCACCTTGAGTACGATGGGATAGGCAATCTTCTGTTCAAGCTCATCCAGCCCACCCGAACCAACAATAACGGT
>JAPHUG010000093.1 GCA_026197195.1 Sedimenticola sp. | reverse complement strand
CTGTGGCAGCGGCCTTCTTCTCTCCCTCTTTTTCCTCTTTTCTTGGCAGTGACGCCTCAACCGAGAGTATTAAAATCCGGGCCGTTGGCTGCGCCCCCAACACATGCTGCAACGCATCCAGTACCCATTGTAACTTCTCCTCACTTACAAGCAGGCGCATCTGCTGCATGCCGTCTTCACCTACTACCCCCAACCGACAATCTTCTGCCTTACCCTTTTCAGCAATGGCTGAAATCGTGTCGGCACTCGTTGCAGCCGCAACAATCTCCAAATATTTCATCAGACACAATCCTAAAGGTGTTTTTACAAAACGTCTCAACACACTCAGTCTATCAGTAACCCTGACAAACTATCTGAACTTCGCTCATTTATGGTGCATTGCCAAATAACCCGCATCAGTTGAGGGCGTATGGCTAAGTACCTTTAAATACGCTTAACACTAACCTATTGATTAAACTAAGATGTTTTTTTGGCATGCGACCTGCATTTCATTGCATAACTGTAATTACGGCTTATTTAAAAACCCATACTGAAACAATCTGCTTTGGAGCATGCAATGAAACTTCAACCTTATGTACTCGCTGGTGTAATAGCCATCTCAGCGCTCCCTTATCAGGTATTTGCCGAGGGCCCTCTTAGTGCCAATATTGCATTCACATCTGATTATATATGGCGAGGCACCTCTCAAACTGACAACGGTATCGCGATACAGGGCGGCCTTGACTACGCTCATGAGAGTGGCTTCTATCTTGGCGTATGGGGATCAAATGTAGATTTTAATGACAATGCCAATGTGGAGATTGATCTTTATGGTGGTTACAGCAATGAACTTTCCAATGGGCTTAGTTACGATGTCGGTGTGATTCATTACGATTATCCTGGTCAAGGCAGTAGTGATTTTAATGAGATCTATCTCGGCATTGGCTATAGCTTTATCAGTGCTAAAGTATCCTATGACCCAGAACATGAGAATACCTACTGGGAGGCAGGTGCCGATTTTGAACTTCCTGAAGGATTTGGTCTTGGCCTGCACATTGGCTATAACGACCCTGATTCTGGTAGTGAAGTTACAGATTGGAAAATCGGCGTCAGTAAATCCTATGCTGGCCTGGACTTCGAACTAGCCTACACCGACACTGATATTAATAATAATAATCTAGCGGACGGACGGGGAATCTTTACTATCTCAAAAAGTTTCTGATGTCAGAGGATGGGCTGGTAAAACAGCCCATCCTTTATCCAGCAAGCTACCGGTACAGATAGACAGACTGCAACTGGAATAGATAACCTCCCTTTTATCATATCCCCATTCAAGCACTATCCTACATTTATTGAACCAATCTATTCATGCTACATTTAGTACCATGACTACGCTTCAACGCTATCGTAAGCGCCCCAACCAGACAGTGACTGCTATCCGGCTCACACTGGATACTGCAGGATTACGTTACAACAAATGGGGCGCCGAACAACAGGGTAAACCCGGTGACTGGCTGGTTGATAATAACGGCGACGTTTATACCATTGATGCGGCTTCATTCGATGAAACCTACAGACAAGTTGGCCCCGGACGCTACCTCAAAACAACACCCGTTTGGGCCGAGCAAGCTGACACAAGCGGTTTTTTTAATACCAAAGAAGGGCTTTCAGAGTATAAGGAAGGTGACTATATTGTTTTTAACAACCCGGACAGGAGCGATGGCTATCCTGTTGAACAATCACTTTTTCTGACCCTATATGAACGGGATGAGTAGGAAAAACAGAACATCCAAGGACAAAGCCAAACCACCTTACTGCTCTTTCTGTGGTAAAGGGTCCAATCAGGTTAAAAAAATGATTCAGGGTCCAGACGCTACTATCTGTAGCGATTGCATACAGGATTATCGAAAAAAGCTGGCGCATGAATTAACAGGGCAGAACTAAACAGATACTGGAGGCTTCAAATGGATATTGCAGCACTGGTAGAAGACCCGATTATTCAAAAAATCGTCACCCACCCGGATGATGACACCGCTACCTGGCGTGATGACCTGCAGCGTTTCCTCTCACAGGAAATCAGGCTGACGCGCAGATCAGCAGGCGAATCTGCTATCACGGCAATCCAGAGACTGCTCATCTTTCTCGGCTATTCAACATCGGCCAGTGGTGCCTTTAGCATCGATGGTGACTTTGGCCGAGGCACCAATCGCGGCATTGCTCAGTTCCAGTATGAGCATCAATTATCTTCACTCTGTTCAAGAGCGACTCTCTGCTACCCCTGCCAGTGGAATACCGCAAAAAAACAGATCACCCAGATACCTGAAGCCACTTTGACAGAATCAACACTGATCGCCCTATTGAACACGGCCAAGGCCCGTTGTAAAGAAAACCTGATCATGACGGGTGAGTTAGACAGTGCCCTGTTTCATCTGAATGCACTACATCGCCGTCGCTTTTTAACCTGCCGCGAAATACTTGAATGCTATGGACCATCAGCCCAGGCCGCATCAAAAGCCCTTGAGAACGATGAAGGGATAACGGTTAGAGCGGAATGGATACTGGCCATTATTCGCCAGGAGACTGCCGGTATTATCCGACCGCGATTTGAACAACACTACCTCTCTCGTCTCAATAGGAAACACCCCGATCTGCCCTTAGCCGAATTGCGCATGCAATCTATGAGCCTGGGGCTAGGCCAGATCATGGGAACAAATTACCAGGCCGTGGGCGCCCACAATGCCACCGAGTTATTTACCGCGCCCGTTGATACTCAAGCGGCTTTTGTTTGTCGCTTCCTAAAATCAAGAGATACACAAACAAAAAAACATGAACCGACCAGTGAAGATTTTAGAACGGTCGCACGCTATTACAACGGGCCCCAATATGCGGCCCACCATTATCATGAACAACTCTCCCGCTGGTTCCGGGAGTTTCGTGTGCTGATGTCGCCAGCAACGCTCTAGTCACTATCACGTAGCCGACCCATTTTGAGATATATGCGGTCAAATATCGCCAGATGCAGCCGGGGGAATAGCCAACCAATCAGCCCAATTCCCAGCCCAATAGTGACCCGCTGCATGGCTGAGCGCGGTTTCAGAAACTGCATGATCCGTTTGCCAAGCCGCTTGCCAAACAACGCTAGAAGACCATAACCCAGCAATAAAAAGAGCAGACTTCCTACCAGGTTTTGTAAGGTCAGCAAACTCGTTAAATGGTTGATCAATGATTGAGCCGGTGCCGTTGACATAATGCTCATGGTTGGGTCTGAGATAAGCCTCTCTATCGTCCAGTGGACCACGCCAATCAAACCTAGACCGGCCAGGATAATTGCCATGGCTTTCAAACCACGGTTCAAGCACCACACTTTAAAAAACTTCATATGGGATACGCGTAAAAACCGATCCAGTTTTTCTGCCGTGAGGGTATGACTATCACTGCCTGTTGTTTGCATTGCCCCATCGAGCCGTTTAAAAACCCAGTTATGATGAGTTGTTCTCACCACTGGAAAGTCATCAAGATGGCTCGCCATTTCCGCCATTGCATGATAGCCACTATTCATTAGAGCCAGCGCTTCAATATCATTAAATGAGTCCAGGTCCGTTCGAATCCCTGCAAGACGTCGCTGAACATCCTTGCGGATACCCTCGTCGGCTGTTGTTTTTTCCTTGTGCTGAAAAAACGTATCGTCCTCAGCCTTTTTCCAGTCAACCTCTTCGCCCTCTAGCCCCTGCGTCAAATGTACATAAGTCAGTCCTTTCAACAGGCCACTTCTACGCCGCGCATGCAGGTCTTCATAACCACTCCAGCGTATGCGTTCCATCATCACCGTATTACTGCGTAATACCGGTCCCAGCACACCACCGGCCGGATCATCATCAGCCGTAAGCTGGCCACTCGCATCACTGATTATCATCACCTTGCAGTCCTGCTCCAGTAGCGAGGCATATCCCTGGTTATCAAACACCCCACCATCCACAAGGCGGATATTTTTTTCTGGATAGAGTTGTGGTAACTCTATCGGCTCAAACAGGCCGGGCACACAGGATGAGGCAGCTACGGCATGACCCAGTCGAAAATCTTTATAGCGTGCTTCAGGTGCCTCCTGATAATAGAGCCTACGTAATCGCGGGCTTTTATCGATTGAGCGATTAATCAGGTTGGGTGATTCACCCATCCAGGTAACAGTAAACTGCCAAACGTGCCCCGTGTTCAACGTTGTGGCGTTCAGTACCAGTTGTGGGATCTTGTTACACCGACGCCAGTTCACGTTATCCGGACGAAAATCTTTTGCTTCATCCGGTGGCTGTATAATCAGCTCTCTCAGCAGCCGTGGTGCACGACTTCCGCCAGTCTGTTCCGGGGCATCCTTAACCCGGCTATAGAGATGCTTTTCATACAACTCACCCAAATACTCGGTACGGGAGTAGGTCGGTAAAAACAGCATCTTAAGATTGGCTATGGGATTGGCCAGCACACGCATCCGGATATTTTTCTGTACCCCATCCAGAAAATCGGCGATCAAGGTTTCAATAATGTTCAGATAATCGTTTTGTGTAATCTCACTATCACACAATCCCCCCTTCGTCGATTGCTCACTGCGCGATGCAAACTGCATCATGCGACGCAACTCAAGATAGTAATGAGCTCCCACTATTGACCCGCCAGACACACAGGAGAGCACTTCAATGTGGCGCAACATATCCAGCTCAGCTAACTTCGCCAGCACACCCAGATGATAAAACGATGCGCGAAAACCTCCCCCAGAAAGCGCTAACCCCACCTTGCCGGTAAAGAGTGTTTCGGCTGCCTTTTCCGGGGTGTCCGCCAACAGACACCTGACAGCGGACCAGGCTGATGAGTCACCCAGCCGATCTGCAACCTGATCGTCAGACTGTATCTGTATCAGGTGTGTTAACTGTTCGACCGTACTTTTTCGCCACCAATCAGATATCGCTGTCAGGCCAGAGGCCTGTTCAAGTAACTGGCCGGCCCTGTCATGTTCACCCATGCCAAGATGGGCTTCAGCCAGTGTCACCAGAAACCAGTAATGATGCGTCGACGTCGCCTGCTTGGAAGGGACCTTGTCACTTAACTCTGTAATAATTTGGTTTCGAATGAGCCGGGCATCCCTACGACGTAATGACCTGCCCTCGTCCAGACCAATAGAGTGGTCAGGCTGTCCCTCAATATAGGCAAGAAGGTCCTGAATGTAGGCGGCATTGATGGCGGTATATCCATCATCTCCTTCCACACCACACTCAAAGCCTCGTCGGTAATAGTGCAGCGATTGTTCCAGCCAGCGTTTTCTATGATCCAATCGCCAGCGGCGTTTGTAGAGTGCGCCAACCAGGCCCAATGTCTCCTGGTCCTGAGTCGTTGCAAGATCAAACTCCGCTGCAAGCATGGCCTGAGCCTTATCAAAGGCTTCTACCTGCAACAAGGAGGTATCCTTGTAGGTGGCCAGTGCCAGGGACTGCACCAACCTCACTCGTTGCGCGTGATTCAAATCCAAGCGTTCAAGCACTTTTAACAATAGACGGCGGGACCAATAATGGTTATCTGAATCAATTAGCTTACGGGCCAGCTCATCAATCCTATCCACTTGAAGTAACTGGCCGCCGACTACTTCACGGGCCTCTTTAATCAACGCCTCTATATTTTTGTTATGTTCTTCCATCGCTGCTCTCCATGCCCAACAAAACCATCCTTATCAGGCACCCCTCCTTCTCCATTTGTGAGTGACACTCGGGCTGCATCTACAAAGCCAGGAAAGATAAGCGCTTCCGTCACTTTTCCTGCACCCCATTCTTACTGCTAATAATACGCTACAGCAGGCTATTGTAATCCCAACAGTAGTCTAGTATTTATAGTGTAGACAGGTAACTGATCAATTATTGGATAACCATCAGCTACGTCCGTATAAGGAATAATAAGAGCGTAGCCAGAGAGGAGGGACTCGACGTGTTTTGCCCCGAATGTGGTACAGAAAACCCTGATGGCGCTAGGTTTTGCGGTAATTGCAGATATGAATTGAACGCGCTGAACGAAACGCCCACGGACAACCATAGCAACGATGTGATCGAGGTCGATCAGGGAGAGTCAACCGTCACGGATGGCATGAAATACGGCATTTTAGCCGCCTCCGTATTCATACCCTTTATCGGTCTTATCATGGGCATTATCTATCTTGCCCAGAATGAATCAGAAGAGAAAAAAGAGGTCGGGAAACTCTGGCTCTACGGTAGTCTTGGAATCATGGTCGTCTACTTCCTCATCAGTGGGGATCTTTAACTAAGCTGGAAAGGATTTCCTGATGAGCCAGACAGCCGCCTATATCACGGTAAAAAGAAATAAGAGCAGTTCCAATCAGCTGCGACAGTTCACCATCCTGGTGGATGGTCACTCCATCGGAAAGATAAAAGCCGGCCAAAGCAAGCAGTTTAAGCTACCCTGTGGCCGTCATGTGGTTGGTATCAAACTCGATTTTTATAAAAGTGAGCCGATCAAGATAGACCTGCAACCCGAAGACAGCGTTCTTCTGGAGTGTGGTGATCGGGCACCTGAAACACTTCGTGAGGCCTTTAGCTTTAAGGGCTTTGAAAAATCCATCAACTCCATCATTAAGCCGAGCCAATATCTTTATGTCACCATGATGGGTAAGACCACCCATACTAACCCGCCACTCTCCAACACTAAATCGGAACATCGGGTCAAGCCAGCAAAAGCCAAACCGCAAGGCTCCATCTTTATCTCCTATCGCCGTGATGACAGTCGAGAAATAACCGGTCGAATTTGTGACAGGTTGAATAATGAATTTGGTAAGGAGATGATCTTCCGGGATGTCGACTCCATCCCCGCCGGGGTCGACTTTCGCGAACATATCAGCAAGACAATAGAGCGTTGCACCGTTTTTATTGTTGTCATCGGTGAGCAATGGGTTGAAGCGAAAAACAGCCGCGGGCAACAACGCTTGCAACTTGATACGGACCCGGTAAAAGTCGAGCTGGAG
>JAPHUG010000282.1 GCA_026197195.1 Sedimenticola sp. | reverse complement strand
ATTGTGGCGGCTCAAGCCGTACATGATCATATCGTTCACTTCTATCACCTCTCTGCACTCGATTGGGTGGATGTGGTATCTGCATTGGATGCCGATCCCAAGGCGACCGCAAAACTGGCCGAGAGTCTCTCTTCCTGGGGTGGCAATGGTCCCCATGAGATGCAGGCAGTGAAAGATAAGCTGGCGGCCTTTGTCTCCAGTGGACAGCTCGGACCTTTTGCCAATGGCTACTGGGGTCACCCGGCCATGAAACTGCCGCCTGAAGTTAACTTGCTGGCGGTAGCGCATTATCTGCAGGCGTTGGAAGTACAGCGTTATGCCAACAAGATTGTCACCATTCTGGGCGGTAAGACCCCGCATATCCAGAATCTGGCCGTCGGTGGTGTCTCCAACTCCATCAACCTGGACAGTCAGTCCACGCTGAATATGGAGCGTCTGCTGGCCATCAAGGGTTGGATCGACAAGTTGACCGACTTTGTTCATAACGTCTACATGGTGGATGTGCCTGCGGTTGGGGCCTTCTATCTGGATTGGGCCGGTTATGGTCAGGGTGTAACGGATTATCTCTCTGTCCCTGACATGCCAATCGACACCAAAGGTACTCAGTTCGCGCTGCCCGGTGGTTTCATCAAAGGCGGTGACCTGAATACCTTCAAGCCCATCACCAGTTATCAGGATGCCTACTTCCGTGATGGTGTGAAAGAGAGTTCCAAGCACGCCTGGTATGAAGGTGACAGTGCCCTGCACCCCTGGGATGGCGAGACCGAACCCCAGTACACCGACTTCCAGGATGAAGGGCAGTACTCCTGGATTAAATCACCCACCTTTAATGGCAAGCCAGCACAGGTTGGTCCGCTGGCCAATGTCCTCTGTATGGCGGCGGCGGGTCATGAGTCCACAGCGAAACATCTGAAGACCGCCATGGGTACCTTGAATGCCGTAGCTGGTAAAGAGATCCCGCTGGCCGCATTGCACTCTACCATTGGCCGTCATGCGGCCCGTGCAGTTCGCACCGCCGTCATGCTGGATAACATGAATGAGCAGTGGAACATGCTGGTGGAGAATATTGGCAAGGGTGACACCGATACCTTCAATCAGCCGGTCTTCCCCAAGGGTGAGATTAAGGGCTTTGGTTTCCATGAAGCGCCTCGTGGAGTGCTTTCGCACTGGGTGGTCATCAATGATGGCAAGATCAAAAACTACCAGTGTGTGGTTCCCAGTACCTGGAATGCCGGTCCACGTAATGAAAACGATGAGATGGGTCCCTATGAAGCATCACTGATGGGGAATCCTGTTGCTGATCCAGAGCAGCCGCTTGAAGTGCTGCGTACGGTTCACTCATTTGATCCCTGTATCGCCTGCGCTATTCACATGGTGGATACCGAGCAACAGGAGATTGTTAAGGTTAAAGCCCTCTGAGCATCTGAACAGCTATAGATGCCTCCTTCCCTCCCATCCTTTACGGGATGGGAGGGTTTTTTAACCTAGCCTCAGCCGCAGGGAGTTAGCGCCTGATAGAATCAGAACGGATACCCGCCATAAACAAACCGTTTGGCTGACGAAGAGTGGAGACGCAATGAGTGTCGTAGTGATTGGTCTGGGAAATGTCCTGTTGTCTGACGAAGGGCTTGGTATTCGTGCAATTGAGTTGCTGGAACAGCGCTATATCTTGCCCGATTCTGTTGAGGTGATAGATGGTGGAACCTCCGCCATGGATCTGCTCAACCCACTCAGCAATCACGATCATGTGATTATTACCGATTCAGTGAAGACCGGTGCGGCACCCTGCACCCTGATCCGTCTTGCCGATGATGATGTGCCCAAGTTTTTCCAGACTAAAATATCGCCCCATCAGATAGGCCTCTCTGACCTGCTGGCTCTGTTGACCGTTCAGGGCGAAGCGCCGAAAAAGATCACCATTATCGGCATGGTACCGCAGTCGTTGGCGACTCATATTGGTCTAACGGAAGGGGTCGCCGAGAAGATGGATGAGATGGTGGAGATGCTGGTAAATGAATTGCGTTCGCTTGGCATTGCTGTGAAACCCAGGCAGGATGGAGTTCAGGGCTTCTGGGCAGAAGCGGAACAGTAGATTCATTAGAAGGGTAACAAGCGACATGTGTATCGGAATTCCTATGCAAGTAATTGAGCAGCGCGATCTGATGGCGTTGTGTCGTGGGCGTGGACGGGAAGAGATGGTCAATACCATGCTGATTGGTCCTCAGGAGCCGGGTACCTGGATCCTGAATTTCATAGGCTCGGCAAGGGAAGTGTTGACAGAGGAAGAGGCCAAGCAGACCAACAGTGCGCTGGATGCGTTAGAGCAGATTATGAGCGGTGACGACGAGGTGGATATCGATACCTATTTCGCCGATCTGACAGATCCCAACCGAAAACCGGGTTCTTTCCCGACTGATAAGAGCGAATAAACCGATGACCTTCCCTGCCTACTATTCCACTGCCCCGGTTGAACAGATTACCCAGGCCTTTCGAAAGATCGAACAAAACCAGATGCAGGGACTACCGGTTTGTAATGAGCAACTGACCACTGAAATTATTGGGTTGACCCGATTTGATGCCTATTGGGTTGGGGCCTTGATTACCCCCTGGACACTGCAGTTGATCATGCTACCGGCCACAGCGGCGGCCGAATCATTGGAAGAGGGGGATCATAGAACCTATGAATTTCCCCAGGGCAGCGTGGTCTTCATGACCACTGAAAATACGGACCTTGGCCCTTATCAATCCTGTGCCCTGATGTCACCCCTGCACAGTTTTGAGACCCAGGAGCAGATCAGGCAGACGGCTGCTGAGGTGATGGAGCTGATGTTTCAGCCGCCTGCAGAGGCCGAGCAGACACACTCTGTGCAAGTTGCCATGCCAGGCCGATTGGATATAGAGCGTGAAGCAAAATCAACTGAGCCGAAGAGCGGAACACGGCGTGATTTTTTAAGAGGGGCCTTGAAATAATGGTAGGCATTTGTTGTAAAGCTCTTAAAATCTAAGAACACCGCCCTAGAGGCGGTGTTCTTATTTAGAGTAGTTCTTGATCAGGCTATTTTTTTCGGAATCGGGCAAGTCCAACTAGCCCAAGGCCAATAAGTATCAGCGGGGCAGGTGCTGGAACGGCGGCACTGTTACGTACAAGAAAACTACCAAGGTTATCAGATGCGTAAGTGGTTGGGGAATGCCTTCCATCACCAGGGTAATCAGGTCCATACCCGTAAATATAGGAATAGGGAGTATTGTTATAGGTTGCTTGGTAATTATGGTAGTCAAAGATTATGGCATGTTCACCATTTCCAGTACCTTGATGCCCATTGGTAGGCAGCGCAACCCAGCCATAGGTATATCGGACATCATTTGGATCAGCTTGACTGGTGTTGCCTAACATAGTAACCAAGCCGTGGGTTACATCCGTATTGCTCAGTATGTAGCCATATGGGTTTATTATTTGTGTTGTT
>JAPHUG010000121.1 GCA_026197195.1 Sedimenticola sp. | reverse complement strand
TTCGCGTCCATTGGTCGTATTCCCCCTCAGTTGTGAATTTTGAATGAATATTATAATTCTAGTTGTTGAATCCACGCGATCACTGATGACCCCATTAAATTCAAAAGCTGTCGCTATTATGCGAGAAACGTGCCGTTAATTAAAGCTATTCAGCTCAATGAGTTGTGTAAACCCTCCCGTGTCTGTTACCGGACTCCGTTACCATTGGTAACGGGCCTGTGTGGTTAGGTAACAGTAGCGGATGGATACCGGTTCTCCGGCCTGTTAACCGCCCCCTTTTTTGGCCCTGGGGATGCCAAAACGCTGTCTTCGCTCCCAGAGTGCTTTGCGACTGATGCCCAGTCGCTTGGCGAGTTCGGTTTCTGTCATCTGATCCTGGTTTTCCAGAACAAATTGGCGGAAATACTCTTCAAGTGACAGGTCCCCCTGAGGTGCTGTGGGCGTTGACCTGATTTGGGAGCCGGTGGAGTGGGCGCTCTCAATGGCGAGCAGATCCGGGGTGATCTGATCCTCTTCACAGAGGATGACGGCGCGCTCCAGCGCGTTCTCCAGCTCACGGACATTACCTGGCCAGCCATAGGTGGTAATGGTTTCAATGGCGGCCTGGTTCAAGGTCATCGGGGCGCGATTGAGCTGTTTGCGCGTCTTCTCAAGCAGGAATGTCGCCAGCTCAACCACATCGGCCCCACGATCCCGCAACGGTGGCAGGTTCAGCTCCACAACACGCAGACGGAAGTAGAGATCGCTACGAAACTCGCCTTCCTGGACACGCTGTTTCAGGTCCCGGTGTGTGGCGGCAATCAGTCGCACATCCACCAGGCGTGACTGCTCCGATCCAACCCGCCGAATCTCACCATTTTGCAGGACACGAAGCAGCCGGGCCTGTGCGGCCAGTGGAAGTTCGCCGATCTCATCGAGAAACAGGGTGCCGCCCTCTGCCGCTTCTATCAGGCCGGTACGGGCTGAATCGGCACCGGTAAAGGCCCCTTTTTCATGCCCGAACAGTTCAGACTCAATCAGGGTTTCGGGAATGGCGGCGCAGTTTACCGTAATGATAGGGGCATCTTTTCGCAGACTCTGTTCATGTAGCGCCCGGGCCACCAGCTCTTTACCAGTACCCGATTCGCCCAGAATAAGTACGGTGCTGTCGGTGGGTGCCACCTTGGTCACCCGACGGCAGACCTCCTGCATGGCCGGGCATTTGCCTACCATGCCATCGACGGGATAGGACTTGTTCAGTTCGGATTTCAGTACCTCGGTCTTTCGCCCCAGTTTCTCCTGTTTCAGCGTGCGCTCTATCAGCAGGACCAGTTCGTCGTGATCAAAGGGTTTTGCAATGTAGTCGATAGCGCCCTTTTTCATCGAATCCACGGCCGACCGGACGCTGGCATAACTGGTCATGATCAAGACCGGTACGCCCGGTGCACGGTGAATCACTTCCGTGCCGGGAACGCCCGGCAGTCTGACGTCAGTCAGAATCAGGTTGAAGCTTTGTAGATCATATTTCTGTTCTGCCTCTTCAACCGACTCGGTGGCACTGACTTTATAGCCCCGGCGGGTGAGTAGGCGTTCTACGGCGGTTCGGATGACCGATTCGTCTTCAATAATCAGTATTTGACTCATGACTTTTCAGGTCCAGGTGTTGTGGCAGCGTGATAATGACCCGGGTACCCACTCCTGGTGCCGAATCAATAGCAATGCTGCCATTATGTTCATCAATGATTTTACCTACCATGGGTAGTCCCAGGCCGGTTCCCTTTCCGGCCTCTTTGGTAGTGAAGAAGGGTTCGAAAATGACATCCTGAACCTCTTCCGGGATGCCTTCTCCCTGGTCCATGACCTCAATCTGAATCTGGTCGTTGTGGGCAAAGGCGAATATCTCAACGCGATCACCGGGCTCTGAGGCATCGCAAGCGTTAGTCAGCAGGTTTACCATCACCTGGGCGAGGCGCTGCCGATCACCCTTCATCAGCAGGTCTTCTGGGCAGCTGTTGCTGAACTCCACATGCTTGCCTGCCCGGGTCAGGCCCACCAGTTGTATCGCCTCTTCCAGGATGCTGCTGAGGGTGAAGGTTTCAAAATTCAGTCCGATGCGACCGCTTCGGCTATAGCTCATCAGGGAGTGGACAATACTGCTGATGCGCCGGGTCTGCTGCAGGATCGCTTCAATACTCTCCTTGGTCGTCTCTTCGTCACGCTCTTCCAGGAGGTTCTGGGCCAGTGAGGCGATGCCGGATACCGGGTTGCCTATCTCGTGTGCCACGCCAGCCGCCAGCTTACCGATAGAGGCGAGGCGGTCACTATGGGCGAGTTCGGCCTCCAGGGTCTCCAGGTCGGTCAGATCTTCCAGCAGCAGCACCAGGCCGCTACGGGGGCCGGTCTGGTAGCGGGGTAGGTCCGGATCGAGAATGGCGGCCTTGTGCAGGTTGAACCAGTGCGGGCTGTTGTGGATCGGCACCTCCATGTGGTGGATGTGTTCATCCTGGGCCAGGGCAAAACCGGCGAGCAGTTCACCCCAGGGT
>JAPHUG010000102.1 GCA_026197195.1 Sedimenticola sp. | reverse complement strand
TCCGCAGATCGATGCCGCCTGTGAGGGCGAGTGGACCCTGGAGCGTCTGGCACAAACCGGTGAACGTATCTGGAACATGGAGCGTCAGTTCAATCTGGCAGCTGGTTTTACGGCCAAGGATGACACGCTACCCAAACGTCTGCTGACCGAACCGGCGGCGACGGGTCCTGCAAAGGGTAAAGTCAGTGGCTTGGACAAGATGCTACCCGAGTATTACGAGTTGCGAGGTTGGACTGCGGAGGGTGTACCCACCTCTGACACGCTGCAGAACCTCGGCCTCTCGTAAAACAGATCTGGGTTGAAAAACAGGGAGAGCAGTTTCGGCTGCTCTCCTTTAGCATTTCAAGGCAAGGAGTTTCGTCCCATGCGATATGTCGTTATTGGCTCAGGACCAGCAGGCGTAACCGCTGCTGAGACATTGCGTGTGCAAGACCCACAGGGAGAGGTGATTCTGATAGGAGGGGAGCCAGAGCCCGCCTACTCTCGAATGGCCATTCCCTACTACCTTTCAAACAAGATAGGAGAGCAGGGTACCTATCTGCGTCATGATTCGGAGCATCTGAATAAGCGGGGCATTCAGCAAATCCAGCAGCGGGTCACCGGTGTCGATGCGGATGGCAAACAGGTGTTGCTGGATGGGGCTGAGCCCATCAGTTTTGACCGGCTGTTAGTGGCGACCGGTTCCAACCCACTCAAACCGCCCATTTCGGGTATGGATCAGCCTGGTGTTCATCACTGCTGGACCCTGGAAGATGCCAGAAACATCGTCAAGTATGCCGAGCCGGGCTCCAGTGTCGTGTTGTTGGGGGCCGGTTTTATCGGCTGCATTATCATGGAAGCCCTGGTTGAACGGGGTGTGAAGCTCACCGTCGTAGAGATGGGGGATCGCATGGTGCCCCGGATGATGGATCAGGCCTCCGGTAATCTGATTAAACAGTGGTGTATCGATAAAGGGGTCACCGTACATACCTCCACCCGGGTGTTGGGGATCGAGGCCAACAGTAATGGCAAGGCCCGCTTTACCCTCAACTGTGACCCGGTCGATCCGGTGGATGCTGATCTGGTGGTGGTGGCTGCAGGGGTAAAACCGGCGACCGATTTTCTGGAAAAGAGTGGCCTGAAATTGGAACAGGGAGTGGTGGTCAACGAGTACCTTGAATCCTCCAAGCCCGGAATCTATGCGGCGGGTGATGTCTGTGAAGGCGTTGACTGGGGAACGGGGCAGCATGCGGTACACGCCATTCAGCCTGTCGCCGCTGAAACGGGGCGGATAGCTGCACTCAACATGACCGGTAAAGTAACCCCCTATCCCGGCAGCATGGCGATGAATGTACTGGATACCCTCGGATTAATATCAGTCTCCTATGGTCAATGGATGGGCGTTCCTGGGGGTGATGAAGTCCACTCGATTGATGAGCCTGACTACCGCTATATCAAGCTGCAGTTTGAAGAAGATCGACTGGTTGGGGCGATCACGCTGGGTATGACGGAACATGTGGGTGTTTTGCGTGGTCTTATTCAGAGTCGGATCAAACTGGGGCAGTGGAAGGATCTGTTAATGCAGGATCCTACCCGCATCATGGAGGCCTATCTCGGCGCGACCCACTTAAATAGTTAAGCCAAGCGGTTACTCCAGCAGCCCTGATGGACTGGAGTAACCCGTACCACGCTTGATCGGTGCTTTAGCTAAGGTGCCGCAGGCTTTTGCTACAGCAGGACAGTATGAAGATTAATTTCAAACTCTATGCCTCACTGGGTCAGTATCTTCCGGCTGATGCGGAAAATCATCAGATCAGTTTAGAGGTGGAAGAGGGGACGAGCCCCAAAGCGCTGTTAAACCAGCAAGGGGTGCCGGAGGCCGAGGTGCACCTGGTGTTGGTGAACGGGGTGTTTATACCTCCCGGTCAGCGAACCAACCCATTGGTCGAGGGTGATGAGCTTGCCGTCTGGCCGGCGGTTGCGGGTGGCTGATCTTGCCTTAAGGTTGATGCCGTGAGTGCCGTGATTCCCTCGGAGATGAGCCGTGACATGGGGCTGACCCTGGATGACTTCCTTCGCTCACTACCCTCTGCGATTGAGCCGCTCACCCATCAAAGGGTTGGGCGCGTGTTTACCATTCCTCACCCGGAGGGTTCGGTCGTGATCTCACTGGGGGAGACCGGTGAGCGTCGGATCGCCTCTCTGAGCTTGCCGGTCACACCGGTACGCTTTCAGTTTACGGGTCTTGATGAGACAGCACGTTCATTGTTTATGCAACGCTTTGATCGCTATTTCCAACGGGGTGGTGGTTAGCCGCTACAGCAATTGCTTCCTTCCTGAATCGGTGGGCAGGCGACCGATCCATACGAGCAGAAGACGCAGCAGTCACCGGGAAGGGGGCGTAGCAGCTGATGGCACCCCTCACATTCGTAATACCACTGGCAGGCATCGGTGGGCATCACCTCGGTTTTTTGATGGCCACAGGCCGGGCAGGTGATGCGGGATTCGAGTTCTATAGCCTTGTTTGTCATTTCAGACTCATCTGCAGCTTGATGAACAATTGAAAGAAAGTGCAAGTCGAGGTTGACCCTCGTTCAGCAGACCCGGATAATCCACCCTCGATTCGCTATCCAG
>JAPHUG010000209.1 GCA_026197195.1 Sedimenticola sp. | reverse complement strand
GGAACCCTTTGCCAACCAAGCCCGGCGACATGCCCCGACAGCAAGGATTGCTGTCGGGGTTTTTTATGTCCTGCCGTCAGTCAGATGTTGTCTCACGTGACGCCCGTTTACGCTCATGCTCTTTCAGGTGACGCTTACGAATACGAATCGCGCTGGGGGTAACCTCTACCAGCTCATCCGTTTCGATAAACTCCAGCGCCTGCTCCAGAGAGAAACGGACCGGCGGGGTCAGTACGATGTTCTCATCGCTGCCCGCTGCGCGGATATTGGTCAGCTGTTTACCCTTGAGGGGATTAACGGTCAGGTCATTGGCCCGTGAGTGAATACCGATCACCTGCCCCTCATAGACCGCCATACCATGCTCCACAAACAGACGACCACGCTCCTGGAGATTGAACAGGGCGTAGCCAAGTGCCTTGCCCGTTGAATTAGCAATCATCACACCGTTATTACGTGGCGCGATACCGCCATGCTGGGCAGGACCGTAGTGATCAAACACATGGTAGATAAGCCCGGTACCCGAGGTCAGGGTCATAAACTCGGTCTGAAAACCGATCAGACCACGTGAGGGGATAATGTAATCCAGACGTACTCGGCCTTTTCCATCGGGCACCATGTCCTGAAGATCACCCTTACGACTGCCAAGGGCCTCCATGATGCCGCCCTGGTCATCCTCTTCCACATCGACCGTCAGCTGCTCATAGGGTTCGCAAACCTCACCATCCACTTCCCGGAAAATAACCTCGGGACGGGAGACGGCCAACTCATAACCTTCCCGGCGCATGGTCTCCAACAGAATGGAGAGGTGCAGTTCACCACGCCCGGATACCCGGAACTTCTCTGGATCGGTTCCCTCTTCAACACGCAGGGCGACATTGTGGATCAGCTCTCTTTCCAGACGCTCTTTAAGCTGGCGCGAGGTGAGGTATTTGCCCTCTTTACCCGCAAAAGGCGACGTGTTCACCTGGAAGGTCATGCTGACAGTGGGCTCGTCCACGGTCAGCGGTGACATAATCTCCGCATGTTCGGGATCGCACAGGGTGTCCGATACATTGGGGGCCGCAATACCCGACAGGGCGACGATATCACCGGCAGAGGCACTCTCCACCTCAACCCGCTCAAGTCCGATAAAGCCAAACACCTTACCAATCTTTTCGCGGCGCTGATCGCCATCCCGCGTAATCAGGGTGATGGGCATATTTTTACGAATGGTCCCGCGGGTAATCCGTCCGACCGCAATCGCACCCAGGTAACTGTTATAGGCCAGTGTTGAGACCTGCATCTTGAAAGGCCCATCGATATCCACATCCGGTGCACTGCAGTTGTTGACGATGGCCTTGAACAACGGGGTCATGTCCCCGTCACGGACATCGCTCTCCTCACCGGCAAAGCCATTAATAGCCGAGGCATAGATGACCGGAAAATCGAGCTGCTCATCGGTAGCGCCCAATCGGTCGAATAATTCAAAGGTCTGATCCACCACCCAGTCCGGACGCGCCCCTTCCCGGTCAATCTTGTTAACGACCACAATCGGCTTCAAGCCGTGCTGAAAGGCCTTCTGGGTTACAAAACGGGTCTGTGGCATCGGGCCTTCAACGGCATCCACCAGCAGCAGTACTGAATCAACCATGGAGAGGACGCGCTCTACCTCACCACCGAAGTCAGCATGTCCCGGAGTATCTACGATGTTAATATGGTAGTCATTCCAGTTGATTGCGGTATTTTTTGACAGAATCGTGATTCCGCGCTCTTTCTCCAAATCATTGGAGTCCATTACCCGTTCAACAGGGCCGAAGCGATCGCCAAGTGTTCCTGACTGTTGCAGAAGCTTGTCAACCAGGGTGGTTTTGCCGTGATCAACGTGAGCGATGATGGCAATGTTTCGTAACTGTTTCATGATCGGGACCGCAATCCAAAGGTAGGTTTAAAGGCGGCGCATTATATACATATTCACCTTTTCTGGCTCATCAATCGTAACTATGGCCCCCAATTTCTCGCTTTCAAACCAAACATCAGTAGGTTACAAAGGTTTCATGAGATAAAACATGCAACAAAAGTGACATCCGACTGTCACAAAAGTGGATTATCGGTTATTCACAGAACCTGTGGATAACTTTGTGGACAAAATCTTATTAAACAGCCCGAGGCCGCCAAAATACTACACTTCTGTTAAATTGATAATTTTTCATACAATTAATAAACACTATAAATATCAATATGTTATGTTTTTTAAAAGTTTATAGGGATAGACTATTGACATCAGATTTTAAGTAAGTTAGTCAGCCAGTTCCCGTGTGTATAACAGCGCGAATCCGCAGCCAAACACGGTGGATTTGTGATCTTCCACTTGGACAGTGGTGAGGCTATCTGAAAGAATGCCCCCTAATTTTTAAACCGATATTGAGGTAAGCGTGAAAAAACTGTTGATCACTCTGGCACTGCTGAGCGCCGTAACCCAGCTGCAGGCAGAGACCCGTTACGTAACTGACCAGTTCAAGGTCACTCTGCGTTCCGGCGAAAGCTCAACCCACAAGATTACCCGCATGCTTCCCAGCGGGTATGCAGTTGAGCTGATGAGCACGAACAGCCAAACCGGCTATTCGATGGTCAAAACCAAGGATGGCACAACCGGTTTTATCCTTACCCGGCAACTGATGCCCATCCCCAGCGCAAGGGACCGACTGGTTCGGGCCGAGGCCAAACTTGCTGAACTCCAGGAAGAGCCCGGCCGCCTGAGCGCACGGCTGAGTAAATTGCAGGATGAGTACCAGGCCTTAACCAGCGAACACACCAAACTGAAACAGCTGAAAGAGACGCTGGATGATGAGCTACAGGCGATCAAGCGCACTGCGGCTAACGCGGTTCGCATCTCTAATGAGCGGAATGACCTGCGTAAGCAGGTAGCGACCCTGACCCGGGAAGCGGAAGATCTGAAGCAGGAGAACCGGGAGCTGAATAACGACAGCAATCAGCGCTGGTTCCTGATTGGCGGCGGCGTGGTAGTCGGCGGCATTATCCTTGGATTGATCCTGCCCAGCCTGAGAGTACGGAAGCGCAAAAGCTCTTGGGGCTCGCTCTAATCCTTAAAGGTTCGGAATTAAGGAACCTAAGGGGTCGGAGTCAAGCAGGTATACGGGTGGTTTAATAACCCCGCTCCCTGCAGCTTGACTCCGACCCTACAAATCAACCTCAGCGTTTTAGCTGGCTTAGATCACGCACGGCACCCCGCGCAGCACTGGTGGTGAGTGCAGCATAGGCCTGAAGGGCCTGGGACACCACCCGTTCACGCCCGACCGGCTGCCACGCCTGATCGCCCTTATTCTCCATCGCGGACCGACGCTCTGCCAGGGTCGCCTCACTGACCGCCAGGTTGATCGAGCGACCCGGAATATCGATCTCAATCCGATCCCCCTCTTCCACCAGGCCAATCGTACCGCCCTCGGCGGCTTCCGGTGAGCAGTGCCCAATCGAGAGCCCTGAGGTGCCACCAGAGAAGCGACCATCGGTGATCAAGGCACAGGCCTTACCCAGGTCTTTAGACTTCAGGTAACTGGTGGGATAGAGCATCTCCTGCATACCAGGACCACCCTTGGGACCCTCATAGCGG
>JAPHUG010000028.1 GCA_026197195.1 Sedimenticola sp. | reverse complement strand
TAAGTTTCGCACTGTTATTTATTGCCACCATTGCACGCCTGATTCGTGAAGTTACGCTGCTACTGCACTTGGCCAAAGAGCCAGAAGAGCTTCATCCCGGACGTGTCTCCATGATTCGTCATCTGTTTAAAGTTCAGGAGTTGAACATGACTGATGATGTTAACCCCAATAAGCAGGAGGAGAAATAATCATGGAGATGAACGAAATCCTTGTGATAGCGATGTTCGTCAGTTTCATCGCGTTGTTGTTTACCGGCTTTCCTGTGGCGTGGGCCCTGGCGGGTGTCGGTGTCGCCTTTGCGGGTATCGGCTATTTGGCGGATGCCCACCTGGATACCATGACCGGACTGGATTACTCCACCCTGGGTCTGGCTGTCGGGCGTATCTTCGGCATTATGGATAACTGGGTGTTGGTTGCCTTGCCGATGTTTATCTTCATGGGGCTGATGCTGGATAAATCGGGCGTTGCTGAACGGATGATGCATGCCATGCAGGGCCTGTTTGGTCGGGTGCGCGGTGGGCTTGCTATCTCCGTGACGCTGATCGGAATTATTCTGGCCGCTTCCACCGGCATTATTGGTGCCTCCGTTGTGCTTCTGGGTGTCATGTCACTTCCGGTGATGATGCGCCAGAAATATAGCAAAACCCTGGCGTTGGGTACCGTTGCTGGTGCCGGTTGCCTGGGTATCCTGATCCCACCCAGTATTATGCTGGTCATTATGGGTGATCAGATGGGTCTCTCGGTGGGCGACCTGTTCATGGGTGCGGTTTTCCCCGGAATTATTCTGGGTGTCTTCTATATCCTCTACATCCTTGGTTTCTCTTTCTTCAAACCGGCATCAGCGCCACTGGCAGCAGATGTACAGCCGGTCAGCATGACCGTGGTATGGGGCGTGTTCAAAACTATCCTGCCACCGGCTGCACTGATTCTTGCCGTACTGGGTTCCATCTTTGCGGGTATCGCCACCGTAACCGAGGCGAGTGGTATTGGTGCCTTGGGTGCCATTATCATGGCCGCCAGTTATCGCCAGTTGAACTGGGCGGTGATGAAAGAGGTCACCATTAACACCTTCAACACCTAGGCCTATATCTTTGCCATCTTTGTTGGTGCCACGATATTTGCTCTGGTACTACGGGAACTGGGTGGCGATGAGTTGATCGAATCCACCTTGACCGGTCTTCCCTTTGGCCCTTACGGCATTATTGCCTTTATTCTGGTTGTTGTCTTTCTGCTTGGATTCTTTCTCGACTGGATTGAGATTAGCCTGATTATTCTGCCCCTTCTGGCACCCGTGATTAAGGGTCTCGGACTGGATATTGATGGTCATGGTGTAGTTGATAATCCTGAGCTGGTCTGGTTTGCGCTTCTGGTGGCTGTAACACTACAAACATCATTTTTGACACCACCTGTTGGGTTCGCCCTGTTCTATCTGAAAGGGGTATGTCCGCCCGGCATATCACTGATGGATATTTATAAGGGCGTTATTCCTTTCATTATTTTGCAATTGCTGGGTCTGTTGGTGGTTGCATTCTTCCCAGAGGTTGTGACCTGGTTGCCATCAGTGGCCTATGGAAAATAGTGGCTGATTTTACAGTACTGCGTGCAGGTCATTGATTCGTCCTGCACGCACGTCTACTCAGCTTCAACATCTATTAATGATCATAGTGAATTGTAGGTAAACCATGCCTGAGCGATATATACAGTTAAAACAGGATCTTGCGAAATTCATATCCAGCGATCGTCTGATTGATGATCCCTTACGAACGCTGGCCTATGGAACAGATGCCAGCTTCTATCGCCTGATACCCAAGCTGATCGTGAAGGTAAATAGTGAAGCGGAAATGGTCGCTATCCTTTCTGCCACACATCGACATCATACGCCTGTCACTTTCAGGGCAGCAGGAACCAGTCTTTCGGGGCAGGCCATCAGTGATTCGGTTTTGCTTTTGTTGTCTGGTGACTACTGGCGCAATCATCATATTAATGATGACGCATCCATTATTCGACTGCAGCCAGGGGTAGTGGGCGCGTGGGCCAATGATTACCTGGCGCCTTTTCATCGTAAGATTGGTCCTGATCCAGCGTCCATTAATGCGGCAAAGATTGGCGGCATTGCGGCGAATAATGCCAGTGGTATGTGCTGCGGAACAGCCCAGAACAGTTATAACACCCTGGCCAGTATGCGGGTTGTTCTGGCGGATGGCGCTATTCTGGACACCTCTGATGAGGCCAGCATAGAAAAGTTCAGAAAAAGTCATGCGAAGTTACTTGATGAACTATCTGATCTGGCAAAAGCGACACGCGAAGATAGTGCGCTCTCAGACCGTATACGTCATAAGTATCGGCTCAAGAATACAACCGGCTATAGTCTCAATGCCTTGATCGATTTCGAGGATCCCATTGATATTTTGCAGCACCTGATGATCGGCTCGGAAGGCACACTCGGGTTTATTTCTGAGATTGGTTACCGGACGGTGCCTGATCATCCGTGTAAATCGACCGCGCTCATACTTTTCCCAACGGTGGAGGTTGCCTGTAAGGCGGTGGCCATACTCAAAGAGACAGAGGTCACCGCTGTTGAATTGATGGACCGTGCGGCCTTGCGGTCAGTTCAGGATAAGCCCAACATGCCGGCCTATCTACATGATCTGGATGATGAAGTTGCGGCCCTGTTAGTTGATGTGCGAGCGGCTGATGAAGCGGCCCTGCATCAATCAGTTGAGTCGATACAGAAGGTGCTGAGTGGCATTGAACTGGTTCGTGACGCTGAATTCACCTTTGATAAAACAGCCTATCAAGCGTTGTGGAATATTCGCAAAGGCTTGTTTCCTGCTGTAGGTGCAGTGCGCACTACAGGGACGACTGTCATTATTGAAGACATCGCCTTTCCTGTTCCTCAGCTTGCGGCTGCGGTCAGAGGGCTCCATCAGCTGTTTGAGAAATATCACTACACCGAGGCGTTGATCTTTGGCCATGCGTTGGAGGGTAACCTGCATTTTGTCTTTACCCAGGACTTCAGCACTGAGGCAGAGGTAACCCGCTATCAAGGATTGATGGATGAGGTGTGTGATCTGGTTGTTGCTGATTATGGCGGATCACTCAAGGCAGAACATGGCACAGGGCGGAATATGGCACCGTTCGTTGAGATGGAGTGGGGCAGCGATGCCTACCAACTGATGTGGCGATTAAAATGGTTGTTCGATCCCGCCGATCTCCTGAATCCTGGCGTCATCTTGAATGAAGACGAAAAGATACACCTGAAAAATCTCAAGCCTCTGCCTCCTGCGGATGCACTGATTGATAAATGTATCGAGTGTGGTTTTTGTGAACCCATCTGTCCATCCAGAAATCTGACCTTGACGCCTCGTCAGCGGATAGTTTCGTGGCGAGAGATTTCACGCCTTCGAACCACCGGCGAGCAGAGTGAGCGACTGGAAGCCTTCGAGCAGGCATTTGAGTATCAGGGGCTGGAAACCTGTGCTGTGGACGGTCTATGTGCCATTGAGTGTCCAGTGGGAATCGACACGGGCAAGCTGACAAAAAAGATACGCCATTCACAGCATGGTGAAGGTGCTGAGCGAGTAGGGAACTGGGTCGACAGTCATTTTTCAACGGTAACCTCTATGACACGCGTAGGATTGAAATTGGCCGCATTGTCACAAGACTTGCTGGGCAATCGTTTAATGGAAAAAACCAGTGGTCTGATCAGCCGTTTATCCGGTGATCGTATACCCGGCTGGACTACCGCCATGCCACGGGCGGCGGGCCGCCTGAAAAAAGATCAGCTGCCGACTAAAGCGCGAAATGGAACCGTCGTCTATTTCCCCAGTTGCGTCAGCAGGACAATGGGCCCGGCAAAGGCCGATCCGTTTCAGGATGACCTGCACCAGGCGATGATCTCTTTGCTAGATAAAGCGGGATTTGAAGTCATTATACCCGATCGGCTGGACAGTCTCTGTTGTGGTATGGCGCTGGAGAGTAAGGGGCTACCAGATCAGGCAGACCGCAGTCTTGCCCGCCTTGAACAGTTTCTCTGGGAAGCCAGTGAGCAAGGTCGTTATCCGGTCGTGTGTGACACCAGTCCCTGTACCTTCAGAATGATTGAGCAGATCAATAAGCCAATAGAGATCTGTGAGCCTGTTGGCTTCATCAACAAGTTTCTGCTGCCCCATTTGCGTCTGAAAGAGAAGCGTGCCTCGATAGCGCTACATATTACCTGTACCAGTCGAAAGATGGGGCTGGCAAACCAGATGCTGAATCTTGCGGAACAGTGTGCAGAGGAAGTGATTCTGTCTGAGGACAAGGGTTGCTGTGGGTTTGCCGGTGACAAGGGGTTTACCCGTCCGGAGCTTAACGCTTCGGCGCTTAAAAGACTAAAGGAGTCACTGCCGGAATCCTGTGAAATGGGTGTCTCCAACAGTCGAACTTGTGAAATCGGTCTCTCAAAGCATGCCGGTATTTCGTATCAATCCATTGTCTATCTGGTCGATCGCTGTTACACGGCGTAAAGCCGTATAAACGCTTTTCTGAATCATTTCAACAGCCTTTTGGGAGGACTCTTTAGAAAACTGACATTTTTTAAATCAACGTTCAGGTGTGGTGGAGATACTATGAAAATAATAGCAACACTCATGTTGTCGCTCTCGCTGTTCACGCTCTCGAAACAGGTATCTGCAACGGATATACTGGTTGTTGAGAGTTACCATCAGGAATACTCATGGGATGCCAGTTACATAAAGGCACTCACTGAGATGCTGGGGAATAACTATAGTTTGGAATTCTTCCAGATGGATACCAAGCGATTGCCTGCTACAGCGCATCAGTCTCAGGCAGATAAGGCGTGGCAAATATATAAAGAGAAAAAGCCTAAGCTGGTTATTCTTGGTGATGATAATGCACTGAAATACTTAGGTCCCAGGCTCGCTAATGAACAGGTGCCTGTCGTTTATCTGGGTATTAACAACAACCCGCGTAGTTATTTCGATACTGCGCCGCGTAATTTTACAGGTGTCCTTGAGCGGCCACTGTTTAAGCGCTCTATTGCCTCTCTCGCAAAGATATTGAAACCCCGGCCGAAAAAGATACTGGTACTGTTTGATGCCGGCACAACCGCTAAGGCGGCTGTCAATGAAGCCTTCGATGGTGACATTGGTATCACTGTATTTGGTGTGGATGCCAAGCTCCGGCTAATCAAAAGTTGGGTGGAGTGGAAAGTGCAGGTGTCCAAGGCCCGTGAGCATGGCTATGACGCGATCATAATGGGCCTGTACCACACGATCACTGATCTCGATGGCAAGAATGTGCCAGCTGGTGACGTCATGACCTGGACCGTAGAGAACAGCAAGATTCCTCTCTTCTCTTTCTGGGACTTCAGTGTGGGCAAGGGTAAGGCACTCGGTGGTCTGGTGCTGAGTGGTGAAGAGCAAGGACGTCTTGCCGGCACTATTGCGATCCAGATAATGAATGGCGCAAGT
>JAPHUG010000270.1 GCA_026197195.1 Sedimenticola sp. | reverse complement strand
CGGTATCTGTAGGGGTATATTCCGGCATCCAGTAAGTTTCGCGGTACTCTTTAACACCCGCGTTGTAGCTTTTGACAGCCATGTTGTTTCGCTCCTCTTTCTAACTACCTTAGGTTTGCTGCGGTTTAACTAACCGCTGCCCTTGTTGAATCCAGGCTTGAAGTTTTATGGATTGAGATGAATAATGGAAATTAATAGTAAATATGAGTGTCATAATTAATTGTTTATGACCGATATGTCTGGAGTCTGGAGATGATTCGAGCCACGTTGCAGCAATTACGGGTATTTCAGGCGGTTGCTGAGCACCGGAACTTTACCCGTGCGGCAGAGGAGATTCACCTGTCACAACCGGGGGTATCCATTCAGGTCAAGCGGCTTGAAGAGATCCTTGATACCACGCTGTTTGAAAAGATGGGGAACCAGATCTATCTAACCGCTGAAGGCCAGGCGCTGCTGGAAACCTGTAATCAAGTGTTTGAAAATCTTTCCGGGTTTGAAGAGAAACTAAAGGAGTTGCATGGTGAGGTCACCGGACCGCTCAGGTTGTCAGCGGTCACCACTGCAAAATACTTCCTGCCGCAATACCTGGGTGGTTTTCTGCGCAAATACCCGCAGGTAGTCCCAAAGCTCAAGGTGAGCAACCATGAGCGGATTATTGAGCGTATCGAGGCAAATGCCGACGATATCTATATCATGGCCACCCTGCCTGCCCGTGATGATTTAGAAATACACTCTTTTCTTTCTGATCAACTGGTGGTTCTGGCCCATCCCAACCATCCGCTTGCCAAGAAGAAAAAGATCAAACCTGAACAACTGGTCTCCGAACGGATTATTACCCGCGAACCTGGTTCCGGTATTCGGGTTACCGTGGAAAAAATGTTCAAGGAGCAGGGTATCGATATAGAACCCTATATGGAGCTGGGTAGTGGGGAGGCGATCAAGCAGGCGGTGATGTCCGATCTGGGTATCAGTATCCTCTCTTCCTTTAGCCTCAAACTGGAACTGCAGAGCAATCAGCTGGCGCTCCTTAATGTGGAGGGATTTCCACTGAACCGGAACTGGTATGCGGTACATCTAAAAGGAAAGTATCTGTCGCGCGCGGCGAAGACCTTTCTCGATTATCTGCAGCAGGAAGATTTTGACGATATTTTAAAGCTGATCGCGGCGAATGATGAGGATTGATAAGTTCGGGGCCCATTGGGAATAAGCAGTTCATCCTCATTAGCTAAAGATGAACTGCCTATTGTAGGGACGTAGTTGTCGATCTTTACCCTCGATAATACCGTTGCGGGACAAACGGCGTCTTGGCCACTTTCATGGGTAACTGTTTACCCCGAACCAAGGCAAACAGTTCCGTATCAAGGGCGGCATAATCACTGTTGACATAGCCCATGGCTACCGGCATTTCGGCGGTGGGGCCAAAACTGCCGCTGGTGACAACACCCACCTTTTCTCCTGCTGCGTTGACCAGTTCTGCGCCCTCGCGAATCGGGGCTCTGCCTTCACCAAGCAGACCAACGCGTTTGCGAGAGACGGCCTTGGTGGCTATTTGATCCAATATAATGTCCGCTCCCGGGAAGCCGCCAGCGCGTGCTTCTCCGGCTCGACGAATCTTGCTGATGGCCCAGATCAGACTGGCCTCAACGGGTGTGGTGGTCGTGTCGATATCATGGCCATAGAGACAGAGCCCCGATTCCAGTCGCAGTGAGTCACGGGCACCCAGACCAATCAGTTCTACTTCTGGCTGTGCCATTAACAGACGTGCGACCTGTTCTGCCTTGTCGGCCGGGACAGAGATCTCAAAGCCATCTTCACCCGTATAGCCTGCGCGGCCGATCAGGCAGTCAACGCCATCAATGACGATCGCCCGGGAATCCATGAACACCATGTCACTCACTTCAGGTTGGATGCGTGCCATAGCTTCGGCGGCCTTGGGTCCTTGTAGCGCTAACAGCGCCCTGTCATCCAATACCTCTATCTTTACATCCTCACCCAAGTGGGCGCGCAAGTGGGCGATATCCTGCTGTTTACAGGCGGCATTGACCACGACGAACAGCTTGTCACCCAGATTGCTGACCATCAGGTCATCCAGAATACCCCCCTCATCATTGGTAAACAGGGCATAGCGCTGCTTACCTACGGGAAGATCAATAATGTCTACCGGTACCAGTTTTTCCAGTGCGGCCGCTGCATTCTCTCCAGAGAGAAAGAGTTGTCCCATGTGGGATACGTCAAACAGACCGGCCTGCTCGCGGGTATGGATATGCTCTTTCTTTACGCCCATTGGATATTGAACAGGCATCTCATAGCCGGCAAAAGGGACCATCTTTCCACCGGATGCCAGATGCAGGTCGTAAAGGGGTGTCCTGGCCAGTGTCTCTTCGGGTGCTGTCATCTCTATCTCCTGATCAAGCCTTTTTCATTATCTGTTGAATTTCCTGTCGACCTTTGGCTTGAATGGTCTGGATGGAAATTGCTTTAAACAAAGTTTTTT
>JAPHUG010000040.1 GCA_026197195.1 Sedimenticola sp. | reverse complement strand
TTTGAAACTCAGAGGGGGACGATATTGCTATGGTTAAATCGTTTCTCCAGGTCAAGCATAGGGGTAGTGACTTTTAATACCAGGCATCGAGGCGTTGCTTTGATGATGTAATTGATACCTTACGGATAGCGCAGAATGAAATAGGCTATGGCGATAGCTTTTTCCTCTATACCTGGTGAGCAACCTAATAGGATTTATCCTTTCCTAAAGCCCGTCGTTGTAGGCCGAACCCTGTCTCCACATAAAATAAAACAGCTATTGAGTGTGTAATAGGCTATAGTGGCTCTGTATCTCAACAGGCGATGACAGCGGACTCTGTCACCTCTCATGATCAGGAAGCATGAACTTAATGGCCTATAACCCTTAAAATATGCAGCTGTGACGCTTAAAGCATTCGGCCCCTAGTAAGACCTTCAGGCCTAGTCAATTTCTGTAGTTTACAGTTGTGTCAGCTTCACGCCATGTTGCCAATGACAACAATCGGGCATACTGATTTTTAATCAGCGCGTTGTACAAAACGCACCATAGGTTGATTGAAATTATTAGCCTGTTGTCGAGGTGTGATTTCTCCTTTAACTGGTTCAGCAGTGATCTTTACGAAACATGGCGTGCCTGTAGCACATCGGTTTCCTAGCTGCCCCAGACCCAAACGGTTACTCCGTATCGACAAGCAGGAGTGAGTATGCAATTAAGCTATCCTCGATCCTTTCCTTCTGACAGTGCAGGCATCAGTTTTCCATTGCTTGAATGTTGGAATGCAATGACCAAAGTGGCAACGGTTGCTGCAGACGTGGACAAAAAACGGGTGCTGTGTCGTGTCTCTCTGGAGGTTTTGATAGAAAAGTATGATGCTTCAGAGGATGCACCCATGCAGACTATTTCCCGACAACGGCATGAGATTCAAGCAGCGGCAAGACGGCTCATCGAGCATGGGGTCTTTGAAGAGGATGGGTCAATTCTTATCCGGGCCTGCGATCTGTAAAAGTTTCACTGTTTGAGCCAGTGCAGATTCTGGCGTGCTGGTTGCTGCTATCAGGAGGCTGGCTCAAGTCATCGTAGACAGAAATTTAACTATTCACTTGCTTGGCTATGGCTCTTGTTGCAACCCGATATGAAATGGGTTGCTCTCTCTCGTTGTCCTCGCTGAGTTTTACTAAGGAATCATCATGTCAATAATCCGACCCTATTCACAGCAAGCACCGCCACTCTCTATGGCTCATCCCCTTCCGGATATACCCCCACATTCTGTTAGTCAACTTACCCCGCCTCAAAATCTAAAGATTTCCAATCCAGGCCCAGAACCAGCCAATCATCAGGCGATAGTTACTCCGCTAAAACTGATCGATCACCAGAATCAAACCGCTACCGCCATTGTCTATTGTGAAGCTAACTTTGGTGCAATTGATGGTAAGACGGCTAACGGCCTTGTCCGACACTCCGAAAAGTACGAAATAATTTCAGTTATAGACAGTAAAAAATCTGGGCTTGATACGGGTATGGTGCTTGAGAGCAAGGCGAATGGCATCCCCATTTGCCACGACCTGACGGATGCATTGATAAAGGCCGGTTATGTGCCTGACTACTTCATCTTTGGGATGGCACCGTCCAGTGGCATGCTCTCAACTAAGGAGCGGGGCCTGATACTTGAAGCCATAAGACTTGGGATGAATATTGTAAACGGTCTCCATGAATTCTTGAATGATGATCAGGAATTCTCAGCAGCCAGTATTGAGATGAACGTAAAAATTATTGATATACGAAAGCCGCGAATGAAGAGAGACCTTCGAATGTTTAATGGTAGTATCTCTGAGGTTGATTGTCCGCGCATAGCAGTACTCGGGACAGACTGTGCCATTGGTAAACGTACTACAGCGACGATTTTGACCCGTGCCCTTAATGAACGTGGTGTGAAAGCGGTGATGGTTGGGACGGGTCAAACCGGTTTAATTCAAGGGGCGCGTTATGGTGTTGCACTTGATGCAATACCCTCACAGTTTTGTGCAGGTGAATTGGAAGCTACGATCCTAGAGGCTTATGCAAATGAAAAGCCGGATGTCATTATCATAGAAGGACAGGGGGCTCTAGGTCATCCCGCCTTTTCAACCTCTTCATTTATCCTCCGCGGCAGTTGTCCTGATGGGGTTGTGTTACAGCATGCGCCGGGAAGAGCCCATCGTTGCGATTTCGAGCAGATGGCAATTCCTTCGCCTTCCGCTGAGATTAATCTCATTCAGACCTTTGCAGATACGAAAGTTATCGGCCTGACCTTAAATCATGAAAATCTGACCGAACGGGCTATTACCGAGGCCATCACACACTATTCAGATGAACTCGGTATCCCTGTGACCGACCCACTTACTCATCCCGTCGAAGAGTTGGTGGCTATGGTTTTACTGGCATTTCCCCAACTGAAAGAGCGGGTGGTCGAGCAGGTAGAATGAGTGCTCCACGGTTGGAAATAGATCTGGCAAAACTTCATCACAATGCATGCACTCTTGTTCGGCGGTTGGGTGATCGTGGTATCCAGGTCACCGGTATTACAAAAGCAACACTGGGTTCACCTGAAATTGCCAGTACACTTATCCGTGCAGGTGTGGCGGATATTGGTGATTCCCGTATTGAGAATTTAGAGGCGATGTGTGATGCGCAGATAGCAGTTCCAATGACACTTATTCGTTCGCCGATGCTTAGTCAGGTTGATCGGGTGGTGGCCTATGCTGATGTGAGTTTTAATACGGAGCTTGATGTGATCGGTCAACTCTCAAGAGCTGCGCATGAGATCAACCGGACTCATGGCGTAGTGCTCATGGTTGAACTTGGTGACCTTCGTGAAGGCATCATGCCCTCTGATCTTGAATGTGTTGTGCGTAAGGTTCTTCGCTTGCCGAACATTACACTCAAGGGCATAGGGACTAACCTTGCTTGTCGTAGCGGCGTGTCACCCGATGTCAAAAACATGGCAGAGTTATCTGTTCTGGCAGACTCACTTGAAGCGACTTTTGATATTTCGCTGATGACTATTTCTGGAGGGAATTCTGCCAGTCTAGAGTGGGCGTTGAGTCATGCTGAGACTGGTCGGGTCAATAATCTCCGCTTGGGTGAATCACTCTTGCTAGGTTGTGAACCCCTTCGTCGTCAACCGATCGAAGGCTTATACACCGATGTGATAACACTTGTTGCTGAAGTGATTGAATCAAAAATAAAGCCTTCACAGCCTTGGGGTGAATTGGCACAAAACGCTTTTGGTGAAAAATTCTCGGCCTCTAATCGGGGCAATATCGTGCAGTCTATACTGGCACTTGGCCATCAGGATACCGACCCATCTGGTCTGCAAGCGCCACTCGGAATAAAGATACTCGGTGCCAGCAGTGATCATCTTGTTGTTGATGCCACTGACAGTAACCTATTGGTCGGTGCTGAGATGAGCTTTCAGATGAATTACAGTGCATTGGTTCGGGCAATGACCTCCCCATTTGTTATGAAGCACCTGAAAGAACCTAACATTATTCATTAAGCCTCGATGCGGAATGTTAGGGTCTGGTTGTGGTCATAGTAGTGATGGTTGTTCAGTAGGTATAAGGCGTTGCTTGCTGTGAATTTGGAGCACATAGTCAATATCGTGACGTTGAATACGCATGGCGAAGCAGGCGCAAGACAGTGCGCGCTACACGTTGATATGGATCGATGCTTTACAGAACATAACTCCAATCTGATGTGCGGTCAGTGGTTGGATTTTAATAGTACCTGGCATAAAAATGTCAGCTCAGGTAACAGGTGGTAATCATGAAATTACATTTTCCCAACCCGAGTCGTAGTTATGATGAGAGCAAAGATCGGCTCCTTTTTTGGGGATATGACGGCGCGCTCGAGGTCTCATTCTATCTTGAAGTGGATGCCCTAAAACAGAACGTACCTGGAATGGGCAGCGATGAAAAGGGATACCTCAAAGCATTTGATGATGCGCGGGATAGAATCTATTCCGTTGCAGATAGATCCTATGAGCGCGGTGGAAGTGGCAAAGGCACTTATGCCTATGTCTTGTCGGCTAATGATTTCTGAGCGGATAAACAACAACGGCCTGCGAATGCAGGCCATCATTACTCTGCATCGGTGGCTTGGCCCTGGCGGGTACCCTGGAGTACCCTCGAGCCGACAAGAGATTGTTCTTGGCGTGTGAATAGAAGTGTTTAGAGAAGGATTCAATTAAAACTATAAAATAGATTGGCTGCTTTCAACGCCAGGCAGACAAACGCATTAATGAAAACAGCTATTAGCGATCTGCTTATATCTGATCAATCAGTAAACATTTTCTAGAAGGCTGAATCCTCCTGTTTGGCCAGGCAAGGTTCCACCCTAAAAGGTTCCGGGCTTGGCTAGCTTATCGATCTCTTCGCCCCATCCCTTTCTAAGAGCGGATTTTACCGCTAACTGAATGGTTGCCTGCCGCGAGGGCTCAACCACTTCGTACTGGATTGTGGGCGCCTGTTATAGGGTGCTGCCACGGAAGGATAGGTTGCACAGCGGACGTTTTTTTCTTTATACCAACACCACAGAACGGCCATGTATTGACTATAATTCTAGTAGGGGAATTCTACATAAAAGGAGTTCGCCTAGCATGTGACCTGAAACGTCAGGGGCGTGCGCTTTTCCGCACGTTCCCTATTCGAAAAAGGGGAACGCCATGGTTACACTACTGAAAACCTCCGCACTTTTAACCCTGTTACTGCCCATCGTGCTGCTGCCAATTGGAACAGCGGCTGATGTTGACCGGCAATGCGTGCAAAGAGGGATTAACAAAGCACCTATGGGCAAGCAATACCTTTGTAAAGCCGACGAATTGGTAAAAGGTGTTGTTTGCTTACGCCCCTACTGTGGGGTGATAAATTCGATCTGTTGCAAATTCACAGAGCGAGAAATCCATAGTTATCAAAAGCCTAAGTATTCGACCCAACAGTATTGGTCGCAGTGGATTTCCGAAGAAGCGCCTGGCAACATGACGACCGACGTCAGGGGCTTTATTCGGTCCATACAGTGTCGTGGAGATCACTGCGATCAGAAGAGCGTTGAGTACATCGCCCATCCGGATATTCGCAACACAGGTCAGTGCTACTGGAGTCGGTATTTCTCAGAGGAGTCACCAAACCGATATCAATGTAGTACCTCGGAGTTCATCGCCGGTATTCGCTGCCAGGGCAATTATTGCGACAATCTTTCACTCTACTGCTGCCGTGGCGAGTTTAATGCCGCATCTACAACGGCCAGCGTGGTTGCCGAGCCGAAATCACCCAATCTGACACCTCTGCTGGGGCAGACCCCGGTGCAACAGCAGCCAAAAACGATCATTTCCGTGGTTAAACCACTGGCCGACATCGCTGGTTCTCGCTTTGCTGTCAACTACGTGGATAACGTGCAGGGTAATCGCTTCAATGCCGTCATGGAGTTTGCACCGGATTTGACGGGCGCGCGCTGGCGCTACAGCAACCAGCAGGGCAGCTGGCATCCGCTGCGTATCACATCTACATCCGGCAACAACATGCGTCTGCAGGGTGAATACACCGAAAGTGGCACCCGGGTGCAGGAGACCTACAACGTCGATTTCTCCACTGATCATCGCCAAGTGAACGGCAGCGCCAGCTTCGTTTTCTCGATGGCCAACGGATCGGTGCTGCAACGGAACTATGAAGTTAAGGGGGCACGGCAATGAAAATACTTCGCCTTGTTTTTTGCATGATCCTCTTGCTGCTGATGCCAATTTCAGTACAGGCGGAAGTGGCGAGCAAGACGTCTTCCCTCTCCAGTGGCGCGGCGGTACCGGTTGAAGAACTGGAAGCCGTGGGTCGCTTGCCGAACTGCACGGCAACGCTCATTGGGCAACGTCTGGTACTTACTGCTGCCCATTGTGTCTGTCCTAGCGACAACAATGCCCAAGGCTGTCGCACGCGCTACGAGTTCACGTTGACCGATGTTTATCCTACAGACAACCCCTCCACGCCCCAGGACGAATCGCAGATCCGTGCAGATGTGACTATTGCCGGTAATGTTGTGGTTCACCCGAACTATACGGCGGGGGGATGGCTGCGCAAGGATTTGGCACTGATCGTACTGGACCGGCCCGTGTGGGAAGTCGCCAAGGGCATTCAACCGATTCCCGTCGCCGATGATGCGCATCGAGCAAAGATCGGAGAAACCGTGGTGCTGGTGGGTTACGGCAATACAGGTGAGGGTTGTACCGCTGGTTCTTTGGGTAAGCAGTGGTTGGCGCTCTCTATATCCGACATCGTACCGGATGCCATTCGATTCAATCACCCGGGTCTCGTCTCCTGTCCTGGTGATTCGGGCGGTCCGATTTTGAACGACGACGGCTGGCTAGTCGGTGTGGCGTCCTGGACCAATAGCGACGACCAAAGCACCTACCGGCCGGCGTGGGAGAGCCTCAGCTGGATACACAGCGTCAGAGAGACGACGGAGGTGAATCCAGTAGAAGGTACCGTTGTTGTCAG
>JAPHUG010000005.1 GCA_026197195.1 Sedimenticola sp. | reverse complement strand
TGGGTGTCTCCTCGATTGCCAAGGGTAATTCAGCCCGGGAGCTTTTTGGTAGCGAAGAGGGTGGCAAAATCAGCTATGGTGCCCTGGAGCAGGCGCGAGGCGGTACGCTGTTTCTTGACGAAGTGGCCGATATGTCGATCGAGGCGCAATCTCAGCTGCTGGGTGCCCTGGATGGCGGGTCGTTTCTTCGAGTCGGCGGGTCAGAACCTGTTCATATTGATGTACGGATCATTGCCGCCACACAGCGCAATCTGGAAGATGAGGTGCAGGCCGGTCATTTCAGGGAGGACCTGTTCTACCATCTCAACGTGGTACCCCTGAACATACCGCCACTGCGGGAGCATCGGGAAGATGTCCCGGAGTTGCTCAATTATTATGTGGATAGCTACGCGGCACATGAAAAACTGCCCTATCGGCGGTTTGATGTACGGGCCCAGAACTATCTCCGCAATCACAGTTGGCATGGCAATATCCGGGAGCTGAAAAACCTGGTACAGCGCCTGCTGATCTTGGGTGCGGGTGATGACATCACCCTGGATGAGGTGGAGGCGGCACTGGGCAGTGTCGGTCTGGCGCTGGAGAGTGGCGCCCGCTTCCCGGTCTCTTTCGACCAGCCCCTGCGACAGGCTCGTGAGGCGTTTGAGAAGGCCTATCTGGAGTATCAGCTGGAGAAGCATGCCGGTAATGTGAGCCAGATTGCTGCCGAATCGGGCATGGAACGGACCCATCTCTATCGAAAATTGAAAGCGTTGGGCATTGATGTGAAGGACAAACGGTAGTAAGTTCGCCGCTTTGTACCAGACTGCTTTTCTGGTCGCGGCATACGATCGAATCAACCCGGATAGCGACAGTTTATAAAAAATGAAAATCATCATCTTAGGTGCCGGGCAGGTTGGAACATCGGTTGCCAACAATCTGGCCTCCGAAGCCAACGACATTACCGTGGTGGATCAGGATGCAGAGCTGCTGAGAGATCTTCAGGATCGCCTGGATCTGGGTACGGTCCAGGGTCATGCGGCTCACCCGGAGGTGTTGTTACGGGCCGGGGCGGAAGACGCGGACATGATTTTGGCGGTCACCAACAGTGATGAGACCAATATGGTGGCCTGCCAGGTCGCCTACAGCCTGTTCCGCACCCCCACCAAGATTGCCCGTGTTCGTGCACTCGGCTTCACCAAATACCCCCAGCTGTTCTCACCCGAAGCGATGCCGGTTGATGTTCTGATCAGTCCGGAGCAGTTGGTCACCGACTACATCATGCGCCTGATAGAAAATCCCGGCGCGTTGCAGGTGCTGGATTTTGCCGGTGGCCGGGTGCGGCTGGTAGCAGTCAGGGCCTACTATGGTGGACCCCTGGTGGGCAATGAGTTGCGTACCCTGTATGAGCATATGCCCAATATCGAGGCGCGGGTGGCGGCGGTCTACCGACAGGGCCGTGCCATACAGCCCGAGGGCGATACCATCATTGAGGCGGATGATGAGGTGTTCTTCATCGCGGCCAAAGAGAATATCCGCGCCGTCATGAGTGAATTGCGACGCCTGGATAAACCCTTCAAGCGGTTAATCTTTGCTGGTGGCGGTAATATCGGCATGCGACTGGCCCACGCCCTGGAGCGCAATTACCAGGTGAAGCTGATTGAGCGTGACCGGGATCGTGCACAAAAGGTGGCTGAAGACCTCCCCAAGACCATCGTACTGCACGGTGATGTGGCGGATGAAGATCTGCTGATGGAGGAGAACATCGAGGGCACCGATGTCTTTTGCGCGGTCACCAACGATGATGAGGCCAATATCCTCTCCGCCATGCTGGCGAAGCGACTGGGTGCGCGCAAAGTGATGGCGCTGATCAACCGGGCAGCCTACGTGGATATGGTGCAGAGTGGACCGATAGATATCGCTATCTCCCCTCAGCAGGCGACTATCGGCAGTCTGTTGACCCATGTTCGTCGTGGCGATGTGGTGATGGTGCACTCACTGCGTCGCGGTGCGGCGGAGGCCATAGAAGCGGTGGCCCATGGTGATCCCAGCTCTTCCAAAGTGGTCGGGCGTGCCATTGAAGATATCAAGCTTCCCAGGGGAACCAATATTGGGGCCGTGGTGCGGGGTGATGAAGTGCTGATTGCCCATCATGATACGGTGATCGAGTCGGAAGACCATGTCATCCTGTTTCTGGTGGATAAGCGACAGATCCCGGAAGTGGAGCGTCTTTTCCAGGTGGGTATCACATTCTTATAAGGGGCGGCTGGCCAGGTTGGGGATGACGCTTTCATCTGCTGGCTGAGGTAGCAGGGCAATATGCAATTCAGTGCCATACAACGCATTCTCGGGATTCTGCTGATGGTATTCAGCGTGACCATGCTGCCACCCCTGTTGGTGTCGCTCTGGTATGACGATGGTGCCTACTCCGCTTTCTTGATCGCGTTTATTATTATCCTGATGGTGGGGGCTGTCTCCTGGATCATGGTTTCTGATCAACGGCGGGAGCTGCGGCTGCGCGACGGGTTTATGGTCGTGGTGATGTTTTGGACGGTTCTGGGCATCAGCGGGTCGCTCCCGTTTACCCTCGCCGTCGACCCCCACATGTCGCTCACCGATGCGGTGTTTGAGTCGATCTCCGGCCTGACCACGACCGGCTCAACCGTCATCATGGGGCTGGATGAACTGCCACCTTCGATTCTGTTCTATCGCCAGCAGCTTCAGTGGTTGGGTGGTATGGGTATCATCGTACTGGCGGTAGCGGTACTGCCCATGTTGGGGATTGGTGGTATGCAGCTGTATCGGGCCGAGACGCCGGGTCCGATGAAAGACTCTAAACTGACCCCCCGTATCACC
>JAPHUG010000090.1 GCA_026197195.1 Sedimenticola sp. | reverse complement strand
TGACTTCAAGGGGGCACAGAATGGGACGATAGACGTACAGGTGTCTCTGGAACCGGTCAAACGGATGGCCTACCGACTGGGTATTGGTGCCGCCACCGATACCGGTCCTCGGCTCAGTCTCGGTTATGAGCGCCGACGTCTTAACCGCCTGGGTCATCGACTGGAATCAAAGATCGTCTTATCCCAGGTGGATAGTTCGCTGGGGCTGGAGTACCTGATTCCCGTCCAACAACCCCACATCGACCAGATCAGTTTTCGCACCGGCTATCGGCATCTGGCTACCGACACCGCCACCAGCGATACGGCAACCATCGGTGTACGCGCCGTGGGCAGTCGAAACGGCTGGAGTGAAACCCGCTACCTGGACTGGATCTCTGAAGAGTCCCAGATCGGTAGCGAAAACACCCAGGCCACCCTGCTGGTACCCGGTATCAGCTGGGCCAAGACCAAGGCCGATAACCGGATACGGCCACGCAAAGGCTATCGACTCAGCCTGGAACTGCGGGGCGCAGAAGAGGCCCTGCTCTCCGATGTGCGTTTTTTCCAGGCTCAGGCTGCAGCTAAATGGATCTATCCCCTGGGTGCGGGGCGTCTGTTGATTCGTGGTGATACCGGCCTCACGTTGACAGAAGATTTCAGAAAACTCCCTGCCTCCTATCGCTTCTTTGCCGGCGGTGACCAGAGCGTCAGGGGTTATGGCTATCAGGCCCTCGGTCCAAAAAACTCAGACGGTCGCGTAATCGGCGGCCGTTACCTGCTCAGCGGCAGCGTGGAGTACGAATACCCCATCATGGATGACTGGTCAGCCGCACTCTTCCTTGATGCGGGTAATGCCGTGGATGGTTGGGATGAAGGAATGAAACAATCGGCGGGCATCGGTCTGCGCTGGCGCTCGCCCGTGGGTCCCATTCGGCTTGATCTGGCAATACCTCAGGATCAGAGTGAAGATGACTTTCGTATTCACTTCTCCATGGGAGCGGATCTTTGAAGCGTCTCTTCACTTCGCTCGCGCTATTGATTGTGCTGAGCCTGGCAGGGGGCGCCTGGTTATTGGGCACAACCGGAGGCAACCAACGCCTGTTGCAATGGACAATCGGCGATCAACTTGAGATCCGTTCCTTTCAGGGGAGCCTGTTTGAGGGACTCACCCTTGAAGATATCACCTACAAGGATGCCGAGCTGCGATTAACCATTCAGTCACTAAAGCTGGCATGGCAACCCGCCGCCCTTTTCAGTGGTCTGCTCCACATCGAATCACTGACAGCCAGCGGCATTCACTACACCAATACCGCGCAGACACCATCAACCGATACCGCTAGCCCGCCCGCCTCGCTACCGGTCGCGTTGCAACTGGATCATGCGGTGTTTTCAGATATCCAGATAACAACCGGAACAGAGAGCCACGCCATCACCCGAATGGCACTGCAGGCCAAAACGACAGACAACGGAATTATCTTCCCTGATCTCCAGCTCAGCTACAGCGACTACATCGCCTCTGCTACAGGGCAGCTGGATTGGGCTGAAGCCTATCCGTTTCAGTTCACCATAAAGTGGCAAGGCCCGTTACCGGAACTGGGGCAGACAACCGGCGAAGGGGTGATTAAAGGCAATATCAACGCGCTCGCTATCGACCACACGACCATTACGCCCTTCAAGTTCACCACCCGCGGCAAACTGACGCTCACGGGTGCAGTACCCTCACTGAATCTGCAAGGCGACTGGCAGCAACTGCGGTGGCCCTTACAGGCTGCCCAGGTAACAAGTGAGCGGGGTCGCTATCAGCTTAACGGCCCCCTCAGCAAGCCCCGCCTTCAGGGCGAAGCCGCTCTCCTCTTTCCGGGTACCGATACCCCATCGGTCATCGCTACGATAGAGACACAGCTCTCTGCCGAAGGGCTGGATGATCTCAGCGTACAGCTGCAGGAACAGGGAAACAGCAAGGACCCGGCCATGACGCTCAATGGAACAGGCGCTATCCAGCTAGGGGATAACGGCCCTGAACTGGCCATCAAGGGCGACTGGCGTGCTGCCCGTTGGCCTCTGCTTTCTCCCCCTCTCACCGTGAGTCCCAAGGGACAGTTTTCACTCCAGGGCCCCTTACAACAGATGGCCCTGAGCAGCACGGCTACGCTACTGTTTCCACAAAAACAGGCACCCGACATGGAGGCCCGACTCGAGGGTATTTTGAGCCCCTCCGCATTGAACAAACTTAATCTTGAGACCGACCTTCTGGGGGGGCACTCCCGCATCACCGGCGAGGTCAGTTGGGCCCCGGCACTCCGCTGGACGCTGTCACTTGATGGCAGGTCGTTGAACCCAGCCCAGCAGTGGCCTGAATGGCCTGGCAACCTGGCCCTGGATGCGCTTGTAAAAGGGGGTGAAAACCGACAGGGATTATGGCTGGATGCCGACCTGAAAAGTCTCAGCGGCACCTTACAGCAGCAGCCCATCAGCGCCAGCGGTCAGGGGCAGTATGATGCAGCAGGTCTAAGGCTACAGAACCTGAAACTGAATAGCGGACCAAACCGGCTAAGTGCCGATGGCCAGGCGGGCGACACACTTAATCTCAACTATCAACTGGATGCTCCCGACCTGAGTGCCTTCTGGCCGGCCCTGCAGGGCGCCATTACCGCTGGCGGCTCACTAACAGGCACATTGACCTCACCAGAAATCAGTTCCACGCTAAAGGCCAGCGATCTGGCATACAAGGGGGATGGCATCGCACAGGTCGAAGGGGCGCTGACCTGGAAACAAGAGCGGGCATCCGTACAGTTGGACAGCAAAGGCCTGCGCATCGGTGAATGGCGCGGACGCGCCCTGTCACTTACCGTTACCGGCCGGCCCGATAACCATCAGGCGAAACTGTCGCTCGACTCACAGGCATTGACCCTGGAGACCCGATTAAAGGGTGGCTGGCTGACACAGCAGTGGCAAGGTGAGCTATCAGAGCTGACCCTAACTGAACCGCAGCTCGGTCGCTGGACAAGCCCCCTCCCTGCTCATTTAAAAGCAGGAACGGAACAAATCACGCTGACTAAGACCTGCCTCATACAAAACAGCGCCCGCCTCTGTGCCAAGGGGGATTGGACTCCAGCTAAAAGTCGCTTTGACGGTGAACTCGCTGCTCTCCCCTTAACCCGCCTTCTGCATTGGCTGCCACCCGAAGTCAGCGTTGAGGGAGCAATAGATGGCCGTTTTCAGATGGAAGGCCCGCTCACTAGCCTGAAAGGCGAGGCAAACCTCATACTCGAACAGGGGGCACTGCTACTGGAGGCCACAGAAGAGCAGCCCGTGCGATTGGCACTACAGGATGGGCTGCTGGCGCTTCAGATGGCTCCGGATAAAAACAAAATCCAGTTACGCCTGAAAGCGGGTGATGGAGAGCTGGCCCTTCAGGCCAACACCGGCCCATTCAATACCGAGCGCCCGATTGCCCTGTCCGGTCACCTGGATGCACAACTACCGGACCTGAAGCCCATCGGACTCCTGCTGCCCGGGCTGAGTGACCTTCGCGGGAAACTCAAGGCCGAAGCCACCCTTGGCGGGTATCTGCAACAGCCGGAAATACAGGGCTTCATGACACTCACCGAAGGATCCACCAACCTCCCTCAACTGGGCCTGGAACTGAAAGAGATCACCCTATCTGCCAAAAATCAGGGGACGGAACGATTACTACTGGAAGGGGCGATGAACTCGGGTGGGGGTTTACTCAAACTGGAAGGTGATCTGCTGCTCAACGCCGAACAGCGCTGGCCACTGACACTCAAGTTAAAGGGCGAACAGGTTCAGGTCGTGCGGCTACCAGAGGCTGTCGCATACGCCTCACCCGAACTGGCTATCACCCTTAAAAAGAATCAACTCGCACTCAGGGGTACCCTGACGGTACCCAGGGCCTCCATTCAACTCAAAGAACTGCCCAAAAGTGC
>JAPHUG010000266.1 GCA_026197195.1 Sedimenticola sp. | reverse complement strand
CTTCCAACATCACCGCCCCTTGACCGCTTGACTGGCTCTGCACGATAAATGAACGATCGATCTTAAGGGTATCGAAGGGGTAACGCTGCAGACTGGAGAGCGCCGAAAAACCGGTACCAAAATCATCCAGCGAGAGTTTCACCCCGAGGTCTTTCAGCTCCGTTAATTTATTAATGGCCGTTTCGCCCTGTTCCATCGCCACACTCTCGGTAATCTCCAGCATCAGGGTATCGGGTCGCATACCCGTCTCTTCAATGATATCCCGGACCACTGTGACAAAGTCCGGGTCCCGGAACTGTCTGGCAGAAACGTTAACCGCCACATGGTGGGGAGCGCACCCCTGTGATTCCCATCGGACAAACTGATCGCACGCCTCATGCAAGATCCATTTCCCAATAGCAATGATCTGCCCAGACTCCTCAGCAATCGGGATAAATTGCGCTGGATAGACCTCACCCAGCCCTTGCGGATACCAACGTACCAACGCCTCACAGCCACGTACTTTCCCCGATTCAATTTCGATCTGGGGTTGATAGTGAAGCTGTAGCTCATGACGGGCTATGGATGAACGCAGGCCCTGCTCAATGCGCCGTGTCTCCAGGACACTCTCGTACATCGCTTTATCGAAAAAGCGATAACTGTTCTTGCCTGCTCGCTTCGCATGGTGCAGGGCATTATCTGTGCTCTTCAGTAATTCGAAGACATCTTCGCCATCCCCAGGGAAGACGCTGATACCGATACTGACGGTCAACTGAACAGACTTACCATCGGCATGAAAGGGAACCGAGAGGACATCCAGCATGGTCTGTGCCAGCTCAGTGATGGGCACCTCACCATCACACTCTTCGGCGGACAGGGCAAAGACATCGCCGCCAAACCGGGCCAGACGCTCTTCATTCTTTACCAGTTCAGAAAGTCGTTTGGAAAATTCGGCCAGTAACTGATCACCGTAGGCATGACCTGACACTTCATTTATTGTATTGAAGTTATCAATATCCACCATCATCAAGGCCATGGAACGTTTCTTCGACCGGGCGTGATCAATCGCCAGTGCCACCCGATCCTGGAACAGATTTCGATTGGCCAGGCCCGTCAGTGAATCAAACAGCGTGAGATAATTGAGCTGCTCCTGCATCAGCTTTCGGCTGCTAACATCGGTAAAGATACCGACGTAATGGGTGGTATTACCCTTGTCATCCTTAACTGCGGTGATATTCAGCAGTTCAGGATAGATCTCACCATTCTTGCGGCGATTCCAGACCTCTCCCGACCAACGCCCTTCCTCGAGTAACGTCTGCCAGAGCTGCCGGAAGAACTCCTGATCATGATAACCCGATGAGAGAATATTGGGGTTTTGACCTATCACCTCCTTGCGGCTATACCCAGTTATATCCAGATAGGCCCTATTGACCCGCAGGATCCTTGGCTGAAGGTCGGTAATGAGAATGCCCTCGGTGCTCGACTTGAACACCTGAGCCACCAGATTCAACTCTTCCTGCATGGCAGTGCGTTCGGAGATATCCTGTAGCAGTAAGACCGCTCCACCCTCGACATCGGCTGTATCAGGCACTTCACTGATCCGAAGACTGACGTGAACGGCCTTTGCCGCCTCATTACGCAAGACCAGATCCTGATCAATCTCCAGTGATTCTCCGGAGCTAAACACGGAATCAATCAAACCGGGCAGGACATTCTCGCCTCGACCATTCCATTGCAATTTGATAACCGAGCTGACTGGCTGATCCAGTAATCCCTCCGCGGTCCTTCCAAGAAAGCCCTCGGCAGCCAGGTTACACATCTGCAGCCGTCCGGATCGATCAACCTTGAGTACCGGGTCGCTCATACTGGCCAGAGTGGCTGAGATCTGAGCGGCCTGTCGAAGAGTGCGCTCGGCTTGCGCCTTGTAGAGTGAGATGGAAACCACTGCATGCAGTTCCCGGGCGGTATAAGGCTTTAGAACATAGCCATACGGCTCAGTAATGGACGCCCGTTTGATGAAGTCTTCATCATCATAGGCGGTGAGATAGATTATGGGGATGGTGTAGGACTGCTTGATGCGGGCGGCCGTTTCAATGCCGTCAACCGCGCCCTCCAGGATGATATCCATCAAGATGAGGTCTGGCTGAGCATTAGCTACGGTTTGAATGGCATCTTCTGAGGTGGCCACTACAGCGACAACCTCATAACCTAACCGTTGTAGTTTGAGGCTGATATCCTGTCCCATCAACAGGTCATCTTCCACCACCAGAATTCGTCCCAAACGACCTCCCCTGTTCCATTATTAGGAGCACTTCAGCAATGATCTTCGTTCGAGTTTAACACAGAGACACTGCCTGTCATCTGCTCTTTACCGGGCGCTGCAGCCCATTAGCTGGCCGCTGGCAAGTGGAGGTATTGGCAAACAGCGTCAGCGGCTGGCGTCTGCAGATAAGGAACGACACCAAGGCAGGGACAGCCCAGGGAGGCCTTCAGGGTTTCAATGTTCTCATCCATGACCTGCATGGCCGGGTCAACCTGGTTCG
>JAPHUG010000475.1 GCA_026197195.1 Sedimenticola sp. | reverse complement strand
GCCTATCCCATCACCCCCTCCACCCAGATGGGTGAGTACTGGGCAGAAGAGGTGGCGAAGGGACATATCAACGTGGCCGGAAAGCCGTTGATCTTTGTTGAGCCTGAATCTGAACATGCGGCGGCAGCAGTAACAGCTGGTATGGCCATGACCGGGTTACGTGCCACCAACTTCTCCTCTGCACAGGGTGTTGCCTTCATGCATGAGTCGCTTTATGCGGCGGTAGGCAAGCGTCTGCCTTACATATTGAACATAGGCACCCGCGCCATCACCAAGGCCTCATTGAACGTACATTGTGGCCACGACGATTACCACTGTATTGATGATACCGGCTTCTTCCAGGTGTTCGGTGCAGATGCACAAGAGGCGGCAGACCTTAACCTGATTGGTCGCAAGATTGCTGAACTGAGTCTGACCCCAGCGGCTGTTGCACAGGATGGTTTCCTGACCACCCATTTGATTGAACCCGTGATGGTGCCGGAGCGTGAACTGATCGAAGAGTTCTGCGGTCGTCCTGACGATATCATCAGTTGCCCAACCCCGGCGCAGAAGATGATTTATGGCGAGAAACGCCGTCGCGTTCCAGAGATCTGGGATGTGGATAATCCAATGCTGTCTGGCTCAGTACAGAACCAGGACGCCTACATGCAGGCGGTTGCGGCGCAGCGTCCCTATTTCTTTGATCACATTTCCAACATTGCTGACCAGGTGATGGATGAGTATTACGAACTGACGGGTCGTCGTTATAACCGTGTCGGTGAGTACAAAATGGATGATGCGGATTACGTTATTGCCGGTCAGGGTTCCATGATTATCCAGGCACAGGTTGTCGCTGATTACCTACGTGAGACACGAAAACTGAAAGTCGGCGTCATGAACCTCACCATGTATCGTCCGTTCCCGGGTGATCTGATCGGTAAAGTGCTTAAAGGTCGCAAGGGCGTTGTGGTGTTGGAGCGTACCGACCAGCCCCTGGCAGAAGACCTGCCGATGATCCGTGAGATCCGTGCCTCTTTGACCAAATGCATAGAAAACGGTGGCTACGGGAAAGGAGATAAGCCCTATCCTACCTATGAGTCCTACAAGGCCGGTGATGCCCCTGCACTCTATTCTGGTTCCTATGGGTTGGGATCACGTGATCTGCAGCCTGAAGGGCTGATTGGTGCTATTGAGAACATGTTGCCGGATGGCAAGAAAAAACGCTTCTTCTATCTGGGCGTTGATTTTATTCGTGAGTCGGCTGATCCAAAGGCGGAGATCCGTCAGCAGGAGTTGCTGGAAGCCTACCCGCATATTGCCGAGATGGCGCTTCGTGGCAGTGAGAACCCGGATCTGTTGCCGAAAGAGGCTATCACCGTGCGTATGCACTCCGTTGGTGGATGGGGTGCCATCACCACGGGTAAGAACCTGGCGATGACCCTGTATGATCTGCTGGGCTATGACATTCGCGCCAATCCTAAATACGGTTCAGAGAAGAAAGGCCAACCGACAACCTACTACCTGTCGGCTGCCCCAGAGGCTATTCGTCTTAACTGTGAATATCACCATGTGGATGTGGTGTTGTCACCCGATCCCAATGTGTTTCTGCACTCCAATCCACTGTATGGATTGAAAGAGGGTGGGTTCTTCATTATCCAGAGCAACCTGGAGACCGAGGATGAAGTCTGGGCACAGATTCCGGTGCAGTACCAGAAATACATTGTGGACCACAATATTCATGTCTATTTCATTGATGGCTTCAAGATTGCTAAAGAAGAGGCCTCCGACGCAGAACTGCAGTTCCGCATGCAGGGTAATGCCTTCCAGGGTGCTTTCTTTGCAGCCTCACCGCTGCTTGAGCGTGCCCATCTGACAGAACAGGGGCTGTTTGATGCCATTACCACACAGCTTCGGGATAAGTTTGGTAGTAAGGGCGAGCGTGTTGTTGAAGACAACCTGCGGGTGGTTCGCCGTGGCTTTGATGAGATCCGTGAGATCACCAATAAAAAGATTGGTATGACCCAGCAGGATATTCGCAAAGAGGCCAATATTCCGGTTATGTTGCAGTACCTGCCTGAAGGTGATGGCAAGCTTTCCGATGTCCATCGTTTCTGGGAGCAGACCGGCTCGTTCTACATGAATGGCAAGGGTTCGGAGAATCTGGTTGATCCGTTCATGGCAACCAGCCTGATACCGGCTGCGACCGGTATCTTCCGTGACATGACGCAGATTCGTTTTGACTATCCTAAATTCATTACGGAGAACTGTACGGCTTGTGGTGACTGCTATACCGCCTGTCCCGACAGCGCCATTCCAGGACTGGTCAATACCATCAGTGATGTCTTCAATACGGCGATTGAGCGGATTGAGAAGAAGGGGACACCCACACTCTATCTGCGCCGTGAAAGCCGCAACGTCGAAAAACGTCTGCGTGCACTGATTGATGAGCAGGGTGAGGCAGCCGTTGTTTCCAAACTGATCGATCAGGCGGTCCTTGAAGTGGTTGCTGAGTCTGATCTTGATGAACAGAAAAAGGCCGGTCTTGAACGTGAATTTGGCTTGTTCCTGGAATCGATTGGTGGTTTTGAGTTCTCTATAACCAAGCCTTACTACACCACTCGTGAAAAGAAGGAAAAAGGCTCAGGCGGTCTCTTCTCCATCACCATCAACCCCTACACCTGTAAAGGGTGTATGGAGTGTGTTGAGGTGTGTGATGACGGTGCGCTGGTGGTTGATCTGCAGACAGAAGCAGCCATTCAGAAGATGCAGAAGGATTGGAAATTCTGGCTGGATCTTCCAACAACGGATGCCGATTTCATACGCATTGATGATCTGAATGAGAAGATCGGTGCCCTGGAAACGCTGCTGCTGGACAAGACAAATTATCAATCACTGCTGTCGGGTGATGGGGCCTGTCTGGGTTGTGGTGAAAAGACAGCCATTCACCTGTTTACCGGTACGGCAACGGCATTGATGCAACCACGGGTCAAGGCACACATTGCCGAGCTGGAAGAGTTGATCAATCGCCTTGAAACGCATATTCGCCTGAAACTGGCAGCCGGTATGGATCTCTCCAATACAGCTGCCATCAACGAGGCGGTGGAAGAGAGTAAGGATAGCGACCTGACCCTGACCAATCTCTCTGCGACCCTCTCTGAAGGCACCGTGGTCGACCCTGTCGATCCAAAGTGGCTGAAGTGGGCGACCCAGCTTCTGGAAAAACTGCGTCACCTGAAGTGGCTCTATACCGATGGCAATACCAATCAGGGTCGTGCCACCATGGGTATTATTAATGCCACCGGTTGTACCTCGGTCTGGGGTTCCACCTTCCCGTTCAATCCCTATCCATTCCCCTGGGCCAGCCATCTGTTCCAGGACAGCCCCTCTGTGGCAATGGGTATCTTCGAAGGCCACATGGCCAAGATGGCGGCCGGTTTCAAGACCATACGTCAAGCCAAGCTGGAGCTGGAAGGGAAGTATGATCCAGAGATCCACGATGAGTTCTTCACCTATTTCGACTGGAAAGGCTTCAGTGATGAAGAGTGGCGACTCTGTCCGCCGGTGGTTTCAATCGGTGGTGACGGCGCCATGTATGATATCGGTTTCCAGAACCTGTCACGGGCGCTTGCCTCAGGTGTGCCGATTAAGGTGTTGATCCTGGATACCCAGGTTTACTCCAACACGGGTGGTCAGGCTTGTACCTCAGGCTTCGTCGGCCAGGTGGCGGATATGTCGCCTTACGGAAAGGCCTGGAAGGGTAAGACCGAAATCCGTAAAGAGATGGGTGTCATCGGCATGGCTCACCGCACCAGCTTTGTGTTGCAGAGTTCACAGGCCAATGTGACCCATTTGATTGAGGGCTTCGTCGATGGTCTGAACAGTCGTCGCCCGGCCATGTTCAATCTCTACACCACCTGCCAGCCAGAGCATGGTGTGGCGGATGATGCTTCAGAGGCGCAAGCCAAGATGGCCCTGGAGTCTCGTGCCTACCCGATGTTCCGTTATGATCCGGATGCCGGTGTGACATTCAGCGAGTGCTGCAGCATTGAAGGGAATCCGGCCATTGAGTCTGATTGGCCGACCTATAAGCTCGCCTACCAGGATGAGAAGGGTAATGAGGCGAAGATGGAGCTGCCAGTCACCTTTGCCGATTTCGCCTTTAGTGAAGGTCGCTTCCGCAAGCATTTCCGATCCGTCCCACAGGATGCCTGGAACGAAGACATGATCGCCCTGCATGAATTCCTGGATATGGATGAGGATGATCGTGATGGTCGCTTCCCCTATATCTGGGCCGTGGACAAAAAGAGCCGGTTGATTCGGGTGCTGGTTGCTCAGGAGATCGTTAACTCTTGTGAAGAGCGTCGAACCTTCTGGCATCAACTCAGATCACTCTCTGGCTATTACGAAGGGGTTAATGAGACTGAGATTGTCAATCGTACCAAGGCTGAGATGGCACAGAAGTTGACGGCTAATCTACTGGCTATGGCCAACGATGGTGATGTTTCCGCTCTGACGTCCACCCCTATGCTGACCAGTGGCAGCGCCGGTGCGACGCCCGCAGCCGCCAATGCAGCGGATTATGAGCCGGTCTGGATCGAAACACCGGAATGTACCACCTGCGATGAGTGTGTGGAGATTGCTCCGGGTATTTTTGAATATAACGATGACAAAATGGCTGTAGTGGTCAATCCTAAGGGTGGGACATTCAAGGATATTGTCAAAGCCGCGGAGAAATGTACCGCCGGTTGTTTGCATCCCGGGACGCCCTGGGATCAAAATGAGAAGGATCTCGACAAACTGATCAAGCGTGCCGCTAAGTATCAGTAAAACCAGCAAATGAGGAGATAAGCATGGCTACAGTTACATTTTTAGGCAATCCGGTAACCACCAATGGTGACCTGCCTGCAGTAGGAAGCAAGGCCCCAGAGTTCTCTCTGGCGAATAAAGATCTGGCCAATGTCGGGTTGGCTGATTTCGCAGGTAAAAAGCGCCTGTTAAATATCGTGCCGAGTCTGGATACGCCGACTTGCGCCATATCGACCAAAAAGTTTAATGAGTCGTTTGCCGGGCGTGATGATGCGGTTGCAATGGTGATCTCTGCCGATCTGCCGTTTGCACAGGGTCGTTTCTGTGAAACAGAAGGTTTGGAAAACGT
>JAPHUG010000062.1 GCA_026197195.1 Sedimenticola sp. | reverse complement strand
TCCTGACTAATCTGTCCTTCCCTTATCCGGCAATTCATATATCGATTAAAGGTTAGGTTTTTTTGGTCGAATAACCTCTCTATAAGAAGTGGTATCAATGCCGGGAGGATCCAAGTGCATGTTGTAAGGTATCGTTCACTGCCAGCAGGATTTGATCAATGCGTATCCCTCTCATCGGATGAGGGGTCACTCTTGGTTGCTTACTATGCCTGCCAATAAACTCCATCGATACTATCTGCTCCTCTCATGCCTGCTGTTGATTGGGCTGCTTTTCTTCCACCATTTTACCCCCGAAAAGCAACCCCAGCTGATAGTGGCAACCCCAACTGAGCAGCCGTCGAGTGAGGAGCCGATTCTGCCGGTTGCACCTTATATCTCGACTGATCCGGCCAAGGTAGCCTTAGGTGAAAAGCTATTTCATGAACCGATGTTGTCACAAAATGGCCGGGTAGCCTGTAGTAGTTGTCACAACCTCCAGGCGGCGGGTCATGATGGGCTGTCGACCTCAATTGATATAAGGGGGGGATTCGACGAACTCAATACACCAACCCTGTTCAATGCCTCACTCAATTATGTCCTCTCATGGACAGGTCATCTGAAGACGCTGGAAGAGCAGATTGAAACCGTTATGCACAACCCCAAGCATATGGGGTCCAACTGGGAACGCGCGATGGGACGATTGCGTGCCGATAAAACCTATCAACAGCAATTTCAGTTACTTTATCCGGAAGGGGTGACAGACCAGGCAGTGATGGATGCCCTGGCAGAATATGAACGAACGCTGGTTACCCCTGATGCCCCCTTTGATCGCTTTCTGAAGGGAGATCAGAAGGCAATCAGCGAACAGGCGAAAACGGGTTATACGCTTTTTAAGAGTTATGGTTGTATAGCCTGTCACCAGGGCCAGAATGTTGGTGGTCAACTGTTTGCCAAATTTGGTCTATTCAGAAACTTCTTTAACACTAAAGAGAGATTAACCAATGCTGATCTGGGTCGCTACCGGTTGACAGGAAAACCGGAAGACCGACATGTTTTTCGGGTTCCGAGCCTGCGCAATGTGGCCAGAACCGGGCCCTATTTTCACGATGGTTCGATCGCTACCCTGCCTGATGCCGTCCGTTATATGGGCGACCTGCAACTGGGAAGACGGATTCCTGATCAGGATGTAGGTTACTTAGTCGCATTTCTTGAATCACTGACGGGTCAGTATCAGGGGCGAGAGTTATGAAGGTGATAAATCACTGGATGTGGCTGGTGCTGCTGATCATGATTGCCGCCTTGACCATCTTGTTTAACTCCAGCCAGATTGACAGAGAATCATTGTCTGAAATTGAATTTAACCTGGTTGAACTGAAACAGCTCGATGCTGTAATTAACCAGGGCATGCTCGAGGTACGATTTGGACAATCCCAGCATTATGATGATATTTCTGAAGCACTGAAAAAAACCCGGGAAACCCTCGCTAGGCTGACTCAATACCAGATGCAACTGAATGAGTGTCAGGATCTCGGATGTAATGATACGTTTGAAGAGATTATTCGGCTGCTCGATCATCGCAATGAGCTGATAGAGTATTTTAAAGGCAAAAACGCAGTGTATCTGTTTACCTCGCGTTTTTTTTCGGTAGCGCTTGGTGAATTGCTGAAAAAATTACCGCATACCCCTGAAGCTAATGCCAGTGAGTTGCACCAGCTCTATATGAAGGTGACAGAGTTGGGACGCGTGGTTGGCTTTAGTGCAATAGTTGATGGGGATGTTAACCACTCTGTTGAAGCTATTACCAAAGATCTGCAGCGCCTTCTTACACGATTGCCTGTTGAATATAGAGAGGATGTTGATCTGCTGATTGCCTATGCACGTTTACTTTACGATAGTAACAGGGACGTGAGTGAAGGTATTAAAGAGATACTGGCGCTCAAGACCGGTAGCCGGGTGAATGCGCTTTATGATCAGGTTGAAGCACACACCACCCGCCTGATTGCTGAAGTCGATAGTAAACGTTTCTATCTCTACTTGATTGCAGTGGCACTGTTGCTATTTCTAGGGGAGATCCTTCTGCGTTTGAGAAATGCCACTTTGACCTTACAGTCCGCCGTGAAGAATCTTGAGTTTCAGAAGTTTGCCTTGGATCAGCATGCCATTGTAAGCGCCTCTGATGTCAAGGGTAAGATCACTTATGTCAATAAAAAGTTTACCGAAATCAGTCAGTACAGTACCGAAGCACTATTAGGTAAAGATCATCGGGTGGTTAATTCGGGTGTTCATGATGCAGAATTCTTCAAAGTGCTCTGGCGTACCATAGCAAAAGGTCAGGTCTGGCACGGTGAGCTGTGCAACCGTAGAAAAGATGGTTCACTCTACTGGGTTGAATCCACCATTGTTCCTTTCCTTGATGATAAGGGTAAGCCTGAACAGTACATCAGTATTCGCACCGATATTTCAAAAAGAAAGAAGGCCGAAGAAGAAGTCTCCATGCTGGCCCGGTTTGCCGAGGAGAGCCCGGGGGCTATATTGAGAATTGCACATGATGGTTCGGTGCTTTACTCCAACCAGGCAGGCCTGGCACTGCTGAAACAGTGGGATTGTAAAATTGGTCAAGCACTTCCTGTTGAGTGGCGCAATATGGTTGAGCAGTGTCTGTTCAAAGGCACCTCTCATGAAGTAGAGGCATTGATACATGACCGAAACATCTCCTTTTCGCTGGTGCCTATTACTGAATCGGGCTACGTCAACATCTACTGCCGTGATATTACAGAACACAAAGAGATGGAAAACGAATTAAGACAGCGGGCCAGCTATGATGCGCTGACCGGGCTGTTGAATCGTGATGAGTTCGATATTCATATGCAGCGGGCCCTAAGGTCCGCTCAAAAGGAGAACGAACAACATACCCTGCTCTATATGGATCTTGATCAGTTCAAAGTGGTGAATGATACCTGTGGTCATATTGCAGGTGATGAACTGTTGCGCCAGATAGCCACCATACTGAAATCGCATCTGCGGGGCAGTGACAGTTTTGCAAGGTTGGGTGGAGACGAGTTTGGTGTTTTACTGACGGGCTGCGCGCTGAGCGCTGCCTTGCCTGTCGCTGAGAAGTTGATTGAAGCGGTGAACGACATGCGCTTCGTCTGGGAAGATAATATTTTCGAGGTTGGTGTCAGTATCGGTGTGGTGCTGATCGATTCAACGGCGATTGATAGTAACAGCCTGTTGAGTGCGGCGGATGTGGCCTGTTATGTTGCAAAAGATGAAGGCAGAAACCGGCTCTATATCTACAAACCTGAAGATGAAGAGACGGTGCGTCGGCAAGGTGAGATGCAATGGGTCAGCCGAATTACCCACGCCCTGGATCACGATCGTTTCGAACTCTGGGTGCAGGAGATTCGTCCACTGGATCTGCAGAAACATGACAGCCCCCACTATGAAGTACTGATCCGTATGCGGGGCCAGGACAATGAACTCATACCACCGGGCGCCTTTATTCCTGCTGCCGAGCGTTATAATTTGATGTCCTCGATTGACCGCTGGGTCGTTGAACGGGTATTGGATTATTGCGAGATGGCCTGGGCCACCGGACAGATGAAGGCGTTTGCCATCAATCTTTCTGGTGCCTCGATGGGTGATGAGCGACTGTTGAGCTTTTTATCTGAGCGTATTCAGTCGGCCGATTATCCGGCCAGCAACATCTGTTTTGAAGTGACCGAGACCTCGGCCATTGCCAACCTGGGCCGGGCCACCCATTTTATCAGTCAACTGAAGTCACTGGGGTGCCGTTTTGCCCTGGATGATTTTGGTAGTGGACTCTCTTCCTTCGCCTATCTCAAATCATTGCCCGTAGATTATCTGAAGATCGACGGCCATTT
>JAPHUG010000446.1 GCA_026197195.1 Sedimenticola sp. | reverse complement strand
TTACCAGCGAAGGACATCGTCGGGATGAGTGCGCCATTCTCTACCGTTCCAATGCCCAGTCGCGTCAGTTTGAGGAGGCGTTGATACAGGCCCAATTGCCCTATCGGGTCTATGGCGGGTTGCGATTTTTTGAACGGGCCGAGATCAAGGATGCCCTTGCCTACCTGCGCCTGATTGCCAACCCCCAGGAGGATCCCTCCTTCGAACGGGCGGTGAATCAGCCCCCTCGGGGTATTGGACCACGTACCCTGGATGCGGTACGCGCCCATGCCCGTGACTTCGGTTGCTCACTTTGGCAGGCATCCCAGGAGCTGATACAGGGTGGCGGAATGACCAAGCGGGCCTCTACCGCGTTGAACGCCTTTCTGGAATTGATTGCCGAACAGCGGGCCTCGACCGAGGGGCTGGCGTTACATGAGATGGCGGATCAGGTGATTTCTGCTGCGGGTCTGTCTGAGCATTTTCGCAAGAGCCGTGATGGCAAAGGCCAGGACCGGGTGGAAAACCTGGAGGAGCTGGTCAATGCGACGCGGGAGTTCAATTATGAGCTTTCAGCCGAAGAGGAGGAGCTGGACCCGCTTTCCGCCTTTCTGGCCCATGCGGCATTGGAGGCGGGTGAGAATCAGGGCGATCAGTTTGAGGATTGTGTGCAGCTGATGACACTGCACTCGGCCAAGGGGTTGGAGTTTCCGCTGGTGTTTATTGCCGGTGTGGAGGAGAAGCTGTTTCCACACAGTATGTCGGCGGATGATCCGGAGCGACTGGAAGAGGAGCGCCGGCTCTGCTATGTCGGCATGACCCGGGCGATGGAGCAGCTCTATCTCACCTACGCTGAGAGCCGACGTCTGCATGGCAGTGAGTCCTACCCCCTGCCCTCACGCTTTCTGCGCGAGATACCGGTTGATCTGGTGCAGGAGGTACGCTCACGGCCCCAGATCAATCGCCCCGCCTATGCCCCGGCCTCCAGTGGTTTTGCCAGCCATGAGAGCGGCTATCAGTTAGGACAGCGCGTGCTGCATGCCAAGTTCGGTGAAGGGGTGGTGCTGAATGCCGAGGGCCAGGGGAGCAGTGCCCGGGTACATGTCAACTTTGAACAGGTGGGCGCCAAGTGGTTGGTGGTCGCCTATGCCAATCTTCAGCCGATCTGAGCGCTGGGCTAGCTACTGGAAAGTGATTTGTCGAGAATTTTACCCACAGCCTTAATGAGATCTTCAGCAGAGAGGGGCTTGAGGTAAGTGGCGGTTACGACCGGACGGGAGAGCTGGATAAACTCCGGATAGGCGGATAGCACCATGACCGGTATTTTATAGCGTCCCAAGAGTTTGAATATACCCTCCAGACCATCATGATCAGGCATCACCAGATCAGTGATAATCAGTGCAGGGTCATGAATTTCGATCAGTTTAATGATCTCGCCGCTGTTCTCTGCCTGGATGACTTCATAGTCGTTTGCCTCCAGGGTGAGGCTGTAGTACTCCCGCAGGGGCTGATCATCTTCCAGCAGCAGGATAGTGTTTGAGGCCATTGATACGTCCTTTTTCAATTGGTGGCCGTGAGGGCACGGATTATAAATTCCCTGTTAAGTATGGCAGAATTTTACGCGGCTGTGGTTTTGCAGGCAATGGGCTTTAAAAGGGGCAGTCCGACTCGAACTGCTGTCTTAGGCCTGACAGTGGGTGAACAAAACCCAGTTCCACGGCATGCAGTTGCAAGCGTTCAGCCCGGGCTTGATTGTCTGGCCCGCCATAGAGGTTGTCACCCAGGATGGGGTGGCCTATTGCCAGCATATGGACCCGAAGCTGATGGGAGCGCCCCGTTTCAGGGATGAGTTCAACCCGGCTACTGTCACTCTCCGGATCATAAGCGATCAGCCGGTAGCGGGTGATCGAGGGCTTTCCCATCGTATGGTCAACTTTTTGCCGCGGTCTATTTGGCCAGTCGGTGATTAATGGCAGATCAATGATGCCCTCCGCTGGATCAAGCTGACCGGCGACGCGTGCGATATAGCGCTTACTGATCTTCCGCTCCTGAAAAAGCCTGTTCAGGGCGCGATGGACCCCCTCCCCTCTGGCCATCAGCATAATGCCGGAGGTACACATATCCAGTCGATGCACGATCATGGCATCGGGAATCTCTGCCTGTACCCGGCTGGCCAGAGAGTCCTGCTTATCCTCTCCCCGGCCTGGGACTGAAAGCAGGCCGCTGGGCTTGTTGACCAGCAGTATCGCTTCATCCTGATAGAGGATATCGAGCCCAGTATCAGCAGGTGGGTTGTAGGCCCCGAGTTGTTCCTGAACAGACATGCTAGGTGGTTATGCTCATGGTGTTGGTTGTGCAGGTTGGGGATCAATCATAAAGCGTGATCTCTATCCGCTCTTTGCCCTTACCCGGATTTTTGCGCTTCAGGGTGACTGAACCGATTTCGCCAGTGCGTCGCAGATGGGTGCCGCCGCAGGGGACTTGGCCGAAGCCTTCAATACGCCAGTAGCGCCGCTCATTCTGCCGATCACTGAAGGCGCTCTCAATTGGAAGATCGGCCGCTGTAATCTGTTCCAGCTGTTGTGTCAGTGAAGGGAGCAGTGGGCCGAGGCTTGTCTGCCAGATAAAGTCGATACGGGCCTTGCTTTCAGCAATATGGGCGCCGATCTTCTCTATCCCGGGGTGTGCCTGATAGACCAGTTCCAACACCAGTTCACAGGCAAAGTGGAGGCGCATCAGGCGATAGCGTCTTGGCCAGTCGATAGCGACCTGTACGGTCTGACCGGGTTTCAGTTGATGACCGGCGGACAGGGTGTAGAGGATCGCCTTCGCCTCTCGGCGCGCCTCTATGACGGGTAGCCCGGCTATCGTCCCCTGGTCGCTCTCCTGCCCGCCAGAGAAGGCAAAAAAGATCGTTTGATCCAGGGTGATTTCATTCGCCGCCACGCTGACCACCTTGGCATCAAGCTGGGTCAGATAGGGATCTTGCCAGAAGAGTTTCTCTACCATGCGGTTGTCGTCATTCGTCGAGTCGCAACACTTTTCCTGGGTTAAGCAGGTTATCCGGGTCCAGTGTCCGTTTGATCTGTCGCATCACCACCACGCCTTCAGGGTTCTGCTCTTCGAGAAAGGTGATTTTACCCTGTCCGATGCCGTGCTCTCCACTGCAGGTGCCATCCAATGCCAGAGCGCGACGGACCAGACGGTGGTTAAGGGCTTCGGCCTCGTCGATCTCCTCGGGTCTGTCAGGGTGCGGCAGGATGGCCAGATGAAAATTACCATCGCCCACATGTCCCAGCATAACGATAGGCATGCTGGCGGCATCAATATCCTTACGTGTCTCTCGTATGCATTCCGCGAGCCTGGAGATGGGAACACAGACATCTGTGGTGATGGCGTGGGTACCCGGCTGCAGCTGCAGGGCTGATGGATAGGCATCATGGCGTGCCTTCCAGAGCTTGCTGCGATCTTCACTGCGGGTAGCCCAGGTGAAATCGCTTCCATTGAACTCTTTTGCCAACTCCTGCACGGCCTCGGCCTGTTCAACAACCCCTGTTTCACTGCCGTGGAACTCCAGGAAGAGGTGGGGTTGCTCGGCATACTCTGTTTTGGCGTAGCGATTGATGGCATGCATCATCAGGCCGTCGAGCAGTTCAATACGTGCAATGGGGATGCCGGACTGGATAGTGAGGATCACCATGTTGATGGCGTCATCCACCGTGGGAAAACTGCATACCGCCGAGGAGATGGCTTCTTGAAGGCCATGCAGTCGTAAAGTGATCTCGGTAATGATGCCCAGTGTCCCCTCTGAACCGATAAACAGATGGGTCAGGTCATAGCCGGCTGATGATTTCTTGGCCCGGGTACCGGTCTGAACGATGCGGCCGTCGGCCATGACCACTTTTAGCGACAGCACATTCTCCTTCATCGTGCCATAGCGGACGGCATTGGTGCCGGAGGCGCTGGTGGCTGCCATCCCACCCAGTGAGGCATCGGCCCCGGGGTCTATGGGGAAAAACAGCCCGGTATCCCGCAGGTGCTGTTCCAGCTGCAGGCGGGTGACGCCGGCCTGAACGGTGCAATCCAGGTCTTCCTGATTGACCTGCAGGATGTTGTTCATCATGCTCATGTCGATACAGATACCGCCATGGATGGCCTGTACATGCCCTTCAATCGCCGTTCCGGTTCCATAGGCTATGATCGGGACCTTATGCTTGGCGCATAGTTTGACAATGGCGCTGACCTCTTCGGTCGTCTTTACAAAGGCAACCGCATCCGGAGGCAGGGGTTTAAAACCAGATTCATCATGACCATGGTGCTCTCTCACCGCCGCACTGGTTGTGAGTCGATCTCCCAGCAGTTGCCGCAGTTCAGAAAGGGTGTTTTCTACAGGGCCGTATGGGGTTGTCATGATGTTTGCGTACCTGATGGTTGGGTGAGCGCTCTATAGTCTATAGTTTATCAAGGAGCGAGGCGGCTTTAAGGTCTTTTGTCTGCAAAAAAGTCAGGGTGATAAACCATGCAGCCAGCTCAACCTAGAGCGGGATGATTGTCTATACACCACCCTGAACCTGTTGCAGACCACCGGGTTCCTAAAGACATACTATAGCCTCAAGAACCGGGTATGGGCATCAATTGATACAGGTTTTAATAGTATCGTTTGTAACCATATCATTTAAGGGATGATGAGTGTGGATTTACCGGGGGCTTGTGACCCCTTTACCCTGTTCCGATGAAGGTGGTTTCTATTGGTCTAATCTTGTATTGTTCAGTGGTTTAACCGCAGTCTCCTAAAATAACTGCCCTGAGGGGTTTTCGTCTATGCAGAAGCTTTTACGTTTTTCCGGTTTGATTGATGCCGTGAATGAACGGATTGGCCAGCTGATCTCCTGGTTGGTTGTGGCGATGGTATTGCTGGGTGTCTACAACGCCATCACAAGGAAGTTAAGCCAAACGATTGGATTGGATCTCAGTTCCAACTCCTATATCGAGGCTCAGTGGTACATGTTCAGTCTGGTCTTCCTGTGGGGTGCGGCTTACGCCCTTAAACACCGCGCCCATGTGCGGGTGGATATCCTCTACTCCCGGGTGAGTGAACGGGGTAAGGCCTGGATAGATGTGATCGGTACTTGTCTTTTCCTACTCCCCCTTTCAGCCTTGATTTTTTATGTCAGTCTGACTTATGCGGGCGATTCTTGGCACAACATGGAAGCTTCCCCCGACCCCGGAGGATTACCGCGCTATCTTATAAAGTCCGCTATTCCGGTCGCTTTTGCGCTACTGATCGTTCAGGGCTTGAGTGAATTAATAAAAATGGTGGCCTTTCTTAAGGGTCTTATCCCCTTCCCCCATCCTGACCCTGAGGAGGAAGGACTATGAATCCGGATCTATTGGGCCCCATCATGTTTGGGGGCGCGCTACTACTGATATTCATGGGCTATCCCGTGGCCTTTGCACTGGGCGGTACCGCCCTGGGGTTTGCCGCAGTTGGCATCAACATGGGGCTGTTTGATTTTGCCCTGTTGCAGGCTATGTCCCAGCGTATCTTTGGTGTCATGCAGAACTATACCCTGCTGGCGGTCCCCTTCTTTATCCTGATGGGTATGTTGTTGGAGCGAACCGGCCTGGCAGAGGATCTGCTGAAAACCATGGGCATCGCCTTTGGGCGGGTGCGTGGTGGTTTGGGGTTCTCCGTGGTTATTGTGGGAACACTGCTGGCGGCGGCTACAGGTGTGGTAGGTGCGACGGTGGTTGCTATGGGGCTGATTGCCCTGCCCATTATGCTCGAGTACAAATATTCCAAGACATTGGCCTGCGGCATTATTTCCGCTTCAGGGACACTGGGCCAGGTGATTCCGCCGAGCATTGTGTTGATTGTACTGGCTGACCAGCTGGGTGCCCCGGTCGGTGATCTGTTTGTCGGATCGCTGGTGCCTGGCCTGATGCTCTCCGGCATGTACATGCTCTATATCGGTTTCATTGCACTGACACGCCCCAAGCTGGCTCCGGCCATGCCAAAAGAGGCGAGAACAATGGATGGGCGGCGTCTCAGCCGAGAGATAGCACTCGTGATGATTCCACCGCTGGCACTCATTGTGATTGTGTTGGGTAGTATCTTTGCCGGTTGGGCGACGCCGACCGAGGCGGGTGCCTTTGGTGCGGTCGGGGCGATGATCCTGGCGTTTGCCAAGAAACGACTGACGCTGCACTCGGTGATGAGCAGTATGACAGAGACGGCCAAGCTGACCAGTATGGTGATGTTCATCCTGGTGGGATCACAGGCCTTCTCGCTGGTGTTTCGTGGGCTCTATGGTGATATCTGGGTTGAGGAGCTACTGACGTCACTACCGGGTGGTGTTGTCGGATTCCTGATACTGGTTAACCTGGTGGTCTTTATACTCGGATTCTTCATCGACTTCTTCGAGATCGCCTTTATTATCGTACCGCTGTTGGCGCCTGTGGTAGTGCGTATCCTCGCGCCCATGTTTGCTGAATTCGATGAGCCGGCACGGATGGCATTGGTCTGGTTTGGTGTGATGATCGGTATGAATCTTCAGACCTCCTTCCTGACCCCGCCGTTTGGTTTCTCGTTGTTCTATCTGCGGGGTGTGGCACCCAAGTCTGTTTCGACTGCCGACATCTATCGCGGGGCTATTCCCTTCATCATTATTCAGTTGATAGGGTTGATGGCACTGTTCTACTTCCCGCAATTAGTGACAGGGTTGTTGAGTATGGGGGTAGGTCAGTCCTATTAGGGCCGTCACAGCCTAAAAGAAAAACCCCCACCGCGTTTGCGGTGGGGGTTTTTTAATGGATCATCAGACTTGATTACTTGAAGTTGAAACTGGCATAAGATGTTTCTGCCGTGCTGAACCAGGTATCAGAGTCCGCTTTGAACAACTTCCAGTCATCATACACCTCTTTAAACTGAGGATTACTGGCTGATAGTTCATCATACAGGGCCCAGGCTTCTTTACGCGCCGCATCCATAATCTCTTTGGAGTATTCGCGCATCTCGACACCTTTACCCAGCAGGCTCTTCAGGGCCTTTGGATTCTTGGAGTCATAGTCGACCATCATGTTGAGGTTGGCTTCGGCTGCTGCGGTTGAAACCATCTCTTGCTGCTCTTTGGTCAGACTGTCCCAGGCCTTCTGGTTGACATACAGACTCAGGGTTGGAGCAGGCTCCCACCATCCTGGATAGTAGAAGTACTTGGCCACTTTATAGAAGCCGGCCTTCTCATCATCGTAAGGACCTACCCACTCGGTCGCATCGATAACACCACGCTCCAGGGCAGGATAGATCTCAGCACCTGGCAGTACCTGTACGGTAACACCCAGACGACTCATCACTTTACCGCCGAGACCCGGGATACGCATCTTCAGGCCCTGCAAGTCGGCAACGGTGTTGACCTCTTCACGGAACCAGCCGCCCATCTGAACACCGGTATTACCTGCTGGGAAGTTGACGATGTTGTGCTCGGCATAGATCTTACGCATCTTCTCCAGACCACCACCGTTATACAGCCATGCATTCTGCTGACGATAGTTGAGTCCGAAAGGAAGAGCGGTATCAAATGCAAAGGCGGGGTTTTTGCCAATGTAGTAGTAGGAGGCGGTATGCCCCATCTCCACTGTACCCTGGGATACCGCATCGAATACTTCCAGGCCGCCAACGATTTCGCCGCCAGCATAAGGAATGATTTCAAAATCACCGCCACTCATCGCTTTAACACGATCAGCTACAGTCTGTGCACCACCAAAGATGGTGTCGAAGGCCTTTGGCCAGCTGGTGGCCATACGCCATTTTATTTTCTTTTTAGCCGTTGTTGTGGTTTGTGCTTCCTGCTGTTGACCGCAGGAAATAAGAGTGGCTGAGGCTCCGGCTACCGCAGCACCAACTGCCGCCTTTTTTAGAAAGTCGCGACGCTTCATCTGGATCTCCTCTAGTTTGATAGAGTTGTTATCGGTTTGTTCTGAACAGCTCAGAAACCTATATATATGCGATCGACATAAGGAGTGCAAATGGAATCGTCTTTTTAAAACTTTAGAGATCGTAAGGAGATAAGTGGTAGAGCTATGCTTTGACTATGTTTAAGGCTGTTTAAAACAGCACAAAAAAAGCGTGACCTGCATTGCACAGGTCACGCATCTTTTTTATAGGTCCTGGTTGCGGTTAACCGGATGCGCGGCTGGTCTTCCAGTCAATCGCATCCACTACGGCTACGGCACTCATGTTGACAATGCCCCTTACCGTAATAGAGTCAGAAACCACGTGAGCGGGATATTTCAAACCCGTCAGCATCGGCCCGACCGGTACCGCCTCGCCCAGTAACTTGACCATGTTGTAAGCGATATTGGCAGAATCCAGGTTTGGCATGACCAATAGATTTGCGGCACCCTTGAATCTTGAGTGTGGGAAAATCTTGTCCCTGATCTCATCCGAGAGTGCCGCATCTGCATGCATCTCACCTTCGACTACAACGCCGGGATACTGCTCATGCAGGATCTGTCGCGCCTCTTTCATCTTGCGTGAAAACTCATTGTTCCGACTGCCAAAGTTGGAATGGGAGAGCAGCGCCGCTTTGGGCGACATACCAAACCGCCTGACAATATCTGAAGCCATGGCGGTCTTCTTGGCAATCTGTTGAGGTGTGGGGTCGGTAGTGACATGGGTATCTGTCAGGAAAAAAGTACCCTTGGGCAGAATCAGCATGGTGACGGCTGAACAGTCTGTTGTATCAGGCCGCATTCCAATCACATTGCGAATATATTTGAGATGCTGAATATAGGCACCTTCCACGCCGCAAATCATGGCATCCGCATCGCCCTGAATGGTCAGCAGTGCCGCCAGAACAGTTGAGCGAGTGCGTACAACACCCCGGGCAAATGCCGGTGACACACCATTGCGGCCCTCTATTTCGTGATAATACTGCCAGTCACGCTCGAAGTTTGGATTGTCATCCATGTTGATGACAGTCACATCGCTGGTCAGGTTGAAGCGAAGACCCAGATCCCTCGCCTTCTGCTGAATGATGTCTGGCCGGCCAATCAATATAGGCTTACAGATACCGTCATCGACCAAGACCTGCACCGCTTGCAGGACACGGGAGGCCTCGCCCTCGGCAAAGACGACCTTCTGCGGGTTGGAGATGGCGCGTTCAAACACGGGCTTCATCACGAGACCCGAGCGGAATACAAATTCACGCAAGGTGCGTCTGTATTCGTGGAAGTCTTTGATGGGGCGTGTCGCTACCCCTGAATCCATGGCCGCCTGGGCGATCTTGGGTGGCAGATCGGTCATCAGGCGAGGATCAAAGGGTTTTGGAATCAGGTAGTCGCGGCCAAATTGCAGGGCCTGTCCACCGTAAGCGGCCTGCACTTGATCGGAGGCTTCTTTCATTGCCAGGTCGGAGAGGGCCTCGACGCAGGCGATCTTCATCTGTTCATTGATCGTGGTGGCACCTACATCAAGGGCGCCCCGGAACAGGAAGGGGAAGCAGAGGACATTGTTCACCTGATTGGGATAATCAGATCGACCGGTGGCGATGATGGCATCAGGTGCCACCTCAAGTACCTCTTCGGGCAGAATCTCCGGTGTCGGGTTGGCAAGGGCGAGTACAAAAGGCGGGTTGGCCATCTTGGCAATCTGATGCTTTTTGATGACGCCGGGTCCGGACAGGCCCATGAAAATATCCGCCCCTTCGATGACATCATCCAGGGTGCGCTGGTCGGTCTCGACGGCATAAGCGGCTTTGTAGGGATCCATATCCGCTTTACGGCCCTGGTAAACCACGCCGTCACGGTCAACCACACGGATGTTCTCTTTCTTGAGGCCCATGCTCACCAGCAGGTTCAGGCAGGCCAGTGCGGCCGCGCCAGCACCGGTACAGACTAGTTTTACATCCTCAATCTTTTTACCTGCGACTCTCAGGCCATTTCTTACCGCAGAGGCGACCACAATGGCCGTACCGTGCTGGTCGTCGTGAAACACAGGAATGTTCATGCGTTCACGCAGGCGTTTTTCGATCTCAAAACATTCCGGTGCCTTGATGTCCTCAAGGTTGATGCCGCCGAAAGTCGGCTCCAGGGCCGCTACGGTTTCAATTATCTGTTCCGGATCTTTGAGGTCCAGCTCGAGGTCAAACACATCGACACCGGCAAACTTCTTGAAAAGAACCGCTTTTCCTTCCATGACCGGCTTGGCGGCGAGTGGCCCGATGGCGCCCAGACCAAGAACGGCGGTGCCGTTAGTTATGACGGCGACAAGGTTGCCTCGGGAGGTGAGGCTGGCCGCTTCATTCGGGTCTCGGGCGATCTCTTCACAAGCCGCCGCGACGCCTGGTGAATAAGCAAGAGCGAGGTCGCGTTGGTTAACCATTTTTTTAGTCGCAACGATCTCCATCTTTCCGGGCTTTGGAAAACGATGGTAATCAAGTGACGCCTCACGCAGGTCGTCGTCTGACATGCTCTATTCCTTATATATACGGGTTAAAAGGTCAATTTAAAAAACAAATAATGAATATAGATTTATTGAATAGATTATACCAATAATGGCGGATAGTAACCTGAAATTTACTGGTTTTGGCTATATTTTTATGATAACACAGCCTTTTTTGGCGATAATAGTACAATTGTCCTATAATAATACGGGTTTTTTTATGCCAGAATGGATTCTTTGTGGAAAATGCCGTAAGATTTCGTCCGATTTTCAGCTATTCTAAGTTATTACTTAACACTACTGCAGAGGATTAATCTCATGAAGGTATCCGTTCTTGGCGCCGCTGGCGGCATTGGTCAACCCCTGGCCCTCCTACTTAAAAACGCCATGCCCGCTGGTTCTGAGCTAGCGCTGTACGACGTTAATCCGATGGTGCCTGGTGTTGCTGCTGATCTCAGCCACATCCCAACGCCCGTTAAAGTGACCGGCCACGGTGCTGATCAGCTGGAAGCTGCTATGGCTGACAGCGATATCGTGATCATCCCTGCTGGTGTACCCCGTAAACCGGGTATGTCACGTGATGACCTGTTCAATGTAAATGCCGGGATCGTAAAAACCCTGGTTGAGACGGGCGCCAAGGTTTGCCCCAATGCCTGTTACGGCATTATCACCAACCCGGTTAACTCGACGGTTGCCATTGCTGCAGAGGTGCTGAAGAATGCGGGTGTCTATGACAAACGTAAACTGTTTGGCATCACTACCCTGGATATCATTCGCTCAAACACCTTTGTTGCTGAGCTGAAGGGTCTTGATCCAACCTCACTCAATATCCCTGTAATCGGTGGACACAGTGGTAACACCATTCTGCCACTGCTCTCTCAGATTGGTATTGAGTTCACCCAGGAAGAGATCGAAGCACTGACACCACGCATTCAGAATGCAGGTACCGAAGTGGTTGAGGCTAAGGCGGGCGGCGGTTCAGCCACACTCTCCATGGCAGATGCCGGTGCACGTTTTGCTTTGACCCTGCTGAAGGCATTGAGTGGTGAAGAGTCTGTTGCATGTACCTATGTTGAGGTTGAAGATCAGCCGACCCGCTTCCTCTCATTGCCCGTTCGTCTGGGTAAAAATGGTGTTGAAGAGATCCTGCCTGCCGGTACCCTGAGTGCCTATGAGCAGAAGCTGTTTGATGAGATGCTACCGACCCTTGAGGGCAACATTGCCAAAGGTGTTGAGTTTGCTAACAGCTAAGCTGGATTAGTCAGACTGATCAAAACGCCTGGCTCAATGCCGGGCGTTTTTTTAAGCATTAAAAAAAGGGTGGCTGAGAAATCAGCCACCCTTTTTGTTCTCTACGCGCTACTTAAAGTACTTGAGCGATACCGCTACAGAGGGCGTCCATGTTATTGCGGGTCATGCCGGCGACACTGATTCTGCCCGATCCGACAATGTAGATGGCAAATTCGTCCTTGAGTCGTTTTACCTGATCAGGGTTAAGCCCTGAAAAGGAGAACATGCCGTTCTGGCGACTGATGAAACTGAAGTCCTGCTCAACGCCCTTCTCTTTCAGGGTTGCAACGAACAGATCGCGCATTGATTGAATGCGATCCCGCATCTCGGCAACCTCTTTCTCCCACTCGGCATAGAGTGAGGCGTTGTTCAGTATGGTGGTGACGATGCCACTGCCGTGAAACGGGGGGTTGGAGTAGTTGGCGCGAATGATCGACTTGATTTGACTGAAGGCGTTATCCGCCTGATCTGCAGATCTGGCGACCAGTGTAATGCCGCCGACACGCTCGTTATACAGGCCAAAGTTCTTGGAGAATGAACTGGCGATCAGAAGCTCGGAATTGTGCTCGGTAAAGGTACGCAGTCCGGCTGCATCTTCTTCAATGCCGCTGCCAAAGCCTTGGTAAGCGAAGTCGAACAGCGGTAGCCAGCCCTTCTCTGCAGACATTTTTGCCAGCTCTTCCCACTCCGCTGCGGTTGGGTCAATGCCGGTAGGATTGTGGCAGCAGCCATGGAACAGCACGGTGTCTCCAGCGGCAGCCTGTTGCAGTGATTGCTTCATGGCCGCGAAATCTTTATCTTTCGCCTCGGCGTTATAGTAGTCGTAGTTGACGACCTCGAGACCGGCGGCCTGGAAGATATTGCCATGGTTGGCCCAGGTCGGATTACTGACCCAGATACGCTTGCTGTCCATGTGGCGGGCAATAAACTCCGCACAGATACGCAGTGCGCCGGTACCACCCGGTGCATGGGCGGAGCGGGCGCGACCAGCACTGATGATGTCACTCTCTTTACCGAACAGAAGGCGTTGTACGCCCTGCCCATACTCAGGCGTGCCTTCTATGCTCAGGTAGCTCTTGCTGGTTTCCTGTGAC
>JAPHUG010000398.1 GCA_026197195.1 Sedimenticola sp. | reverse complement strand
ATCGACTTAAGGCCACGGCACTAGTCAGTTCGGTGAGGGATTCACGACAGCTGACAGTTCGACCACCCAAGCTCAAGTCAAAAAATCCCCCTGAGGCATCAACGATATCCACAGCGATACCACGTCGACAGGCCTCATCCACGATAATCTGGGCGTAGACGTTGAGAGATTCCTCACTTCGCGGTCCTACGTAAAGATGTTCGTTGATGACGTTCTTGGTCTTAACGCAATAGACCGGGACCTGGAAGAACCCAAGAGTGTGATAGAGCTGAATCGCTTCGGCATTGTCATGCATCACCGAAAGATCCATGAAGGCGCGACCCGATTGCTTGAAATCTTCCGCCAACCGGGTAACCAACGCCCGGCCGATGCCGGGGTGCAGACACTGAGGATCCACCGCCAAGGCCCAGAGACTGCAGCCGTTATCTGGATCTTCAAAGGCCTGATAGTGATCGACTCCGGTCACGCAGCCGATCACATCCCCCGACTGCTGATCCACTGCGACCAGGGTCTTTAACGACGGTTCGCTTAACAGGTGCTCGCTGAAGCCCGACTTCAGCTCCACCATGCCCCGTGCCTTGTAGATCCGGTTAATGTGGTATTCGTCCCAGCCACCAGTAACCGATCTAATGACAACCCCTTCGGGCAATCTCAGATCAAGTTCTGCTGTCGTCAAATCCAGCCGGTATGTCAGTGAGGGGTCGATAAAAAGCGCCTGCGGGTCTTTTGACACTACCACGTGCGGGTCACGCGTGTAGAGCGCCACATCGCGCCGGCCCGGCCGTTCGTCTTTCAGCTCTTGCGCCAAGCGGCTGTTCGAGCCAAAGGTCTGGCCAAATATTAACCGTCCCCATCCACAGTCGATTACTGTCTCCTGGGCCAGCTCAGGCGCTAAAGCACTGGGAGGATCCCCCCAGCTCTTGAGCGAAGCCATGCTTTCGATCTCAAGCTGGCGTTCCGGTTTTCTCTTGCGATTATCCATTGCAAGCATTCCTATATCCCATGCGTTTGTAACCACAACTCAAGCAGTGCCACCTGCCACAACTTTGACCCCCGCAGGGGCGTGATATGCTCCTTGGGTTCTCTCAGCAGGAGATCTACATAGTCACGATTGAACAAATTACGTTGTACGCTGGCATCCGACCGCAGGGCGTCCGCAACATATTCCAGGTACGGCCCCTCGATATACTTCAATGCCGGTACCGGAAAGTACCCTTTAGGTCTATCGATCACCTGGCTGGGTATTACCTGCCGGGCCACCTCTTTGAGGATCCACTTACCCTCATCCCGCACTTTCAGCTCAGCTGGCATACGGCCGGCCAGTTCGACCAGCTCATGATCGAGAAAGGGCACCCGCGCTTCCAGCCCCCAGGCCATGGTCATATTATCCAGGCGTTTCACCGGGTCATCGGTCAACATCACCGTTGTATCCATTTGCAGAGCCTTGTCGACGGGTACACGGCCGTCGTTGGAGGCAAAGCGTTGGTCTATAAACGCACCGGCAGAGTCCTGATCGACAAAATCGCCGTTGACTACAGCGCTGTACTCGGCAAAGTCTCGGTCCATGAACAAGCGACTGTAATCGGCAGCAGCATTGCGGCTGTCAAGCAAGGGGGGATACCAGTGGTATCCACCGAACACCTCATCCGCGCCCTGCCCGGATTGCACCACCTTAAGATGCTTTGAAACCTCCTGGGAAAGAAGGTAGAAACCGATGTTGTCATAGCTGACCATCGGTTCGGACATGGCCTGAAAGGTCTCGGGCAAAGTTTCGAGCAGTTTTGCCGAGGGCACCTGGATCTTGTGGTGGTTAGTGCCGAAGTGCTCGGCAATAAAATCAGAGTATTTGAACTCGTCACCCTCCTCTCCACCTGCCGCTTCAAAGCCGACCGAGAAAGTGGAAAGGCCAGTCTGACCCTGCTCAGCCAGAAGCCCGACAATCAAGCTTGAATCAACACCACCCGATAGCAGCACACCTACCGGCACATCCGCGACCATGCGGCGTTTTACCGCTAGACGCAGGGCATCAAGCAATTGTTCCTTCCACTCAATGACGCTAATTTTTTGATCGGCATCGCTACAGCCCACCTTCAGGCGCCAATAACTCTCGCTCTGCTCATTACTCAAACCGTCGTAGACCCGCACCGTAGCAGGCGGCAACTTCCTGATACCCTTCAGGAGGGTGTGGGGTGCAGGTACCACGGCATGAAAACTCATGTAGAAGTTAAGCGCTACCGGATCGATCGACTTATCGATATCAGCGCACTCAAGCAGGGCCGGTAGGGTCGAGGCAAATGCCAGACCACTGGCCGTTTCGGCAATATAGAGCGGCTTAATGCCTAGACGATCTCGAGCCAGCACCAGGCGACCCGTATCGCGCTCATGGATGGCAAAGGCGAACATGCCGTGAAAACGCTTTACGCAGTCGATACCCCAAGCGTGGTATGCCTTGAGGATTACTTCGGTGTCACCGTGCGAAAAGAACCGATAGCCCAGCTGCTTTAGCTCCTCGCGCAGGGCTTGGTAGTTGTAGATACAACCATTGAAGACCATATCTAGCCCAAGCTCCGGGTCACACATCGGCTGCTGGGCATGCTCTGACAGATCGATAATCTTTAAACGTCGGTGCCCCATAGCGATGCCATTGCGCACCAGGACACCCTCTCCATCCGGCCCCCTAGGGGCCAGCCTTCGGGTCATACGCTTCACCAGTGAAACATCCAACTCTCGGATACCGGGTGCGTACAGCCCCGCAAAACCACACATAGTCACTCCATCGTATTGCTTCAACTATTCATGGACTTGAAGTTTACATCACTAATGTTTAGAGCTCAAACTTTCTACTATTTCTTTGAAGGCAAATATAGCAACCGGCTATAATGCAACCTCAAACCGATACCGAGATCACATTTACATGCACGAAAACCTTTATTGGCAGGACGTTCTGGTCTCCCTGCGTCGCATCATTCGCGCCACTGACCTTCAGTCTAAACGCATGTCCAAAGAGTGCGGCCTTACCATCCCCCAAGTTATGGTGTTACGCGCAATTGACACCTTGGGCGACGTGACAGTTAAGCGAATCTCAGACAATGTTTCACTCAGTCAGGCAACCGTCACCACCATTCTAAACAGGCTTGAAGACCGCTTGTTGGTTGAACGAGTGCGCATTCAGGCAGACAAACGAATTGTTAATGCCCGACTAACGAACAAGGGAAAAAAAGTACTAATTGCTGCGCCACCCCTCCTGCACGAAAAATTCATCAAACGCTTTGAAGCACTACAAGATTGGGAGAAATCGCAGGTATTGTCATCTCTGCAACGCGTGGCAACTATGATGGACGCCGAAAGCCTGGACGCCTCACCCCTGCTCGACATCAAACCGCCGAACCAGAACAAATCCTGATTAGATAAAAAACGCAATTTCCAGGAGGAGTATCTACACTTCCACCTCGGGGTAAACCGGCTTTTCAACCACTATTTTCTCGAATATTAGTTAGAGCTGTAATCTATATTTCAGTAATAGTATTCAAGATTGAGCTACACAAATAAAGGCGGATATCTGAATATAATTCAAAATCACATGAGGAATAGGACAGACATATGCACGCAATCATTAGCAGCATAAGTAAACAACCCAAAGACATGGCCGACACTAGCTTGGCGCATATTGAGCCACTAAACCAGATGATCATATAGTAGAGGTATAGTAGAAGATTATTATTTCTTATATTTCAATAGCTTATAATCAGTGGACCGTGCAGACCATACAAGGATCAAACGACCTGACAATATGCTGCACAGCTACAGGTTCTTTTTCCCCTTCACGTACAGGGGCACCTACCAGGGCCTGTTCTAAGGGGCCAGTCGCGCCGTTTTGATCTCGGGGAGAGAAGTTCCAGGTAGTGGGGGCGACGATTTGATAGTTGAGGATGCGTCCGTTTTTGATACGCACCCAGTGGCCGAGACTGCCACGAGCCGCTTCGGTCAGGCCAAAGCCTTCTGACTCCCGTGTAACACCACTATCAACACAGAAGGGCTCTTTCGGTTTGAGCTGTCGACACCACTGTTCCATTTCAATCAGGACTCTGGGCAGCTCCAACAGGCGCGCTATTACGCGATTGCGTACATTGCTGCCACTGCTTGCCACCAGGTTATTGATGAGTGGCTGGCCATCAATCAGTTGTCGGGCCAGCGCACCTACCTCGACCACGTCTCCATCCAGCCGCGGGGCCTTGCACCAGGAGTAGCCGGAATCCATATCGGCATTGGGCAGTGTTACACCGTGATAGGGGTGTTGGGGGTCGGCCTGTCCCTCCATCCAGCTGTGACTGATATCTTCCGTGATCTTGTCGGGGTTTAGTTCAGTCAATTCCCCCTCATACCAGACACCGGATTTGAAGGTGCGCGTGCCATCCAGTGGATAGACACCATAGCTCATAAAACGGCCGCCCGTTTGGCCCAGTGATTCCAGTTGGAGATCATGAGACAGTTGCAGAAAGCGCCGAAAATCACTCTGATCCGGGTCACCTGCATCGCGCCAGCTATCGAGCTGCTGTTGATTGTTAATCTCCAGGATCGATTCAAGCTCCACCCCAAACAGACGCTCTTCAAGAAAACGTCTGAAACCTGAAAGGATCGACAACAGTCGCGCCTTCTCGGGGGCCTCGATACTGCGGGCGCTGCCACCGGGCTGTATGCCCAGGGTATGCGGCCACTTACCGGCCATGATACCCATCAGATGCATAAACTCGGCCCTGGCCTGCATGACATCAGAGGCCGCCCTGCCCTTCACCGCCTTGAAGCGTTTTTCAACAGTTTCAAACCAGGGTTCCTTGGAATAGATAGCCCGGGCAAAATCCGGCATGAAGAAGAGATAAAAATGGGTGAAGTGATCCGCCAGATTTTCACAGGCGTGAATCAGATTAAGTGACAGCTCACCATTCATTGGGCGTTCAACACCCTGGGCATTAGCCAGCGCCTCAGCTGCTGCAATGGATTGGGAGACTGAACAGATACCGCAGATGCGCGGGGTATAGATCAAGGCATCACGTGGATCTTTGCCATGCAGGATCTGTTCAAATCCGCGATACATGGGTGAGACAACCCAGGCCTCATTGACCTTGCCGTCGGCGATCTCCAGTTGTACCTCAAGATCACCCTCGACCCGATTGAATGGACCCACGATGGTTCTGCTCATGAGCTGCCCTTTTTCTTGGTTTGTGGTGGAACGAGAATATGATCAGCCAGCGCATTCTGACGTAATCGTTTGGGTGTGGCCGCCTTGGAGAGCGAGGCCAGTGCCACAAACCACGCCTTCGGCATATCCGAGGGTAGCCCAATGGGGATACCGGCGATCTTGGGTGTCTCCTGAAAACGGTGTCCCGGTTCCTGAAAACCGGGCGCAGTACAGTTGATGCAGGCGTAGCCGCCACGTAGACAAGAGCCCTCCCCATTCCAGAGACGGGTATTGCAGTCGGCATGGGCCTGGGTACCCAGACACCCCATGTGCTCCATCATACAGCCGAGCTGTGAATGCTCTTCGGCACTGGCCTTGAATTCATAATATTCGTTTCGCGGACAACCGTGATGGACCAGGTGATCCGCATAGCCCCGGGGACGTTGCCATTCATCCAGATCATCTTCAGTAAAGTCACCGAGTGCCAGTTGCATCAAGGTCTCTGTGATCCAGTTGGGGTGGGTAGGACAGCCTGCCACATTAATCACGGGCAGGTCACTTCCTGAACGATAGGACTCTCCCAGCGCACCACCCCGCTCTGTCTCCTCAAACTGAAGACCGCAGGCATCCGTAGGATTACCACCGCCGGCGGTGATGCCACCAAAGCT
>JAPHUG010000240.1 GCA_026197195.1 Sedimenticola sp. | reverse complement strand
TCCACCTGAACCTGATCGGTATACATAATCTCACTGGTTTCGGCATTGATCAGCCTGAAGTTCATGCCAATAATGGCCTTGCTGGACTTCATGGAGAGACCGCCTAGCAGGGCTCCGGCACTACCACCGATCAATCCGCCCAGGCCTCCCCCTTTCTCTTCAACCCCTGATTCATAGTTCGTCACAACCGCCTGAAAGAGATATTGAGCGCCCAGGACATTCCCCACCTTGGCTGCAGAAGGCTTGGCGATACGACCAGAAGCCCCCAAATCCTGCTCTTTCAGGGTTTGACTCAGTACCTTTCGCTCCACCATGCGGAAACGTCCGGTTCGATGCATCACGTCCGTCAGAATGGCCTCAATACCCTGGACCGGCACACCCCCACTACCCACGTTGTAGGTCACCGTGCCACCCGGCCCCATAACATTGACACTGGAGGCACTGGAGGTATTCTGCACCTCAAGCACACCAATGCGGGTCTTGTTTCCGGCATATTGGCCCCACTCCACATTGACCAGGTATTCGACATCGATTGAATTGACGTCTTTAGGCAGGGGTAGCCGTTGCCCCTCTTCCGTTACTGAATAGGCAACGAAATCGGCCCTCGCCACAGCCATTGTTCCAAGCGCAAATAAAGCACCTGCCAGTACTATGCCCTGCTTTAAACTCTGCATTCCCTCTCCTCCATGTCTTTTTAATCCGGGTGTATTCTAAAGCGTGCTACAGACAACCCCTGCCCTGATCCAGATCTACGGGTGGGAGACGATCTTATGAAAAGGCCATTTCATGACTAAAAACACGCTCAAAAGGCTATTTCTCCCATGTTATGGCGTCATTGTAAAGTCACGGCTCGTTCCCAATACCGGTTCCAGTAGAGCAGCGCTTTAGGCTTGTCGCACCTGGTATTGTAAAAATGCGCACAGCGTACCCCTCATAAGCTGTTTGAAAGGCGTATAATTACCTGTAAGTAGGTAAAAAATTTTATTGGAGTCGGCCATGTATAAGCGCGTTGCAATCACTCTGCTCATCCCCCTGTTTTTGATAACCGGCTGCCAAAGCCCAACCAAACGTGACACCGGCACCGTCCTGGGTGGGCTCGCCGGCGGGCTCTTAGGTAATCAGGTCGGAAAAGGAAAGGGACGCACGGCAGCCATTATTGTGGGCACGCTGGCCGGGGCCTATATCGGTGGATCTATCGGTCAGCAGATGGATGATAATGATCACTACCGTTCCCAACAGGCCCTTGAGTCTAATCCAGTCAACCGGACAACCAGCTGGCGAAATCCTGATTCTGGGAACACCTACGAGGTCACACCGACCCGCACCTTCAACTCGGACAATGGACCCTGCCGGGAGTACACTACGGAAGCCGTCATCAATGGTCGCGCTGAAACCGTCTATGGAACCGCCTGCCGCCAGCCCGATGGCACCTGGCAGGCCAGTAACTAAGCGCTAAACCCACGCCCCTGCCGCAAGGCGGGGGCCTGTTATACTATTCAGCCCCGTTAACCTCTTCAATGCGGTTGGCCTTCGGCTTTATTGGTAACTCGTCCAGCTCCACCCGCTCAATCTGACCAAAACGTTTGGTTATCTTACCCGCCGAAATAGTCACATCCTTTACATCGTCGTGTGCTTGACGGATATGCACCGCGAGCTTATCCATCCGCCCCTGAAAACGACCAAAGTCCTTTGATAAGAGATGGAGATGCTGTTGAATCAGGTGTACCTGTTCACGGGTTGCAGCATCTTTCAATACCGCCCGGGCCGTTGTGAGAATCGCCATCATGGTAGTGGGTGAGACCAGCCACACCTTCTTACGCCACGCCTCTTCCACCAAGTCGGGAAAGTGGCCGTGAATCTCTGCAAACACCGACTCCGCCGGAATAAACATCACCGCACCATCAGAGGTTTCACCGGGGATAATATACTTTCCTGCAATGGCATCGATGTGCTTGCGGATATCCAGTCTGAACTGATTTTGTGCCTTGGTACGGAGCAATTGGGGCAACTCCGTATCCATCATGGTCTGGTAACTCTCAAGTGGAAATTTCGCATCGATACCGATATTCCCCGTCGGTTCAGGCAGGAACAACATACAATCCACCCGGGTTTTATTCCCCAACGTGTGTTGTAGCGAATAGCTGTTCTCCGGCATCAGGTTGGCAATCAATGCCGCCAGTTGCACTTCACCAAATGCACCGCGGGAGCGCTTATCGGAGAGTACCTCCTGCAGACTCACCACATTGGATGAGAGTTCACTGATCCGTTTCTGCGCCTCATCAATGCGGGTCAAATGCTCCAGTACCCGATTGAACGTCTCGGTACTTTTCTCAAAGCCCTCACTCAAACGTTTTTCAACCAATCCGCCAATCTCTTTCAGCCGCTGGTCATTGCTCTCAGACAACAAGGCCACCTGTTTTCCCAGCGCTTCGGTAGTACTACTGAGACCTGTTACCAACTGTTGGCCAATGCCTTCAATCCCCTTTGTAAGCCCCTCCTGCTGCGCCACCCTGCTTTCGGTTAACGTCTGGCTGATGCGTTGCTGAAACTGGTCAAACCGTTCCGTGAGATTGACTTTAAGCTGACCACCCTCTTCCACGAGTTGTCGTTGCAGCTCACCCAGGCGTCGTTCCAGCATTTGATGCGATTGCGCAAGTTGCTTCTGGACCAGATGCTGTAGCTGATTAAGTCCATTTCTCTGCCGCTCCCTGTCATTAAACAGTAGCTCCATAAGTTGTCGTTCTTGCTGTCGAATCAACTGCTCGAGTGAGGCCCTGTCCGATTGGGACGTCTGACCTTGTTCAAGCAGTTGCCGCATCAGGGCCGACTGGCGCCACCAGAGCCCCATAAGCAAAAGCAGCAGGCCTAACAGGCCAACCACCAGGATAAGATCACTATAGGTGAGAATCTGCTGTATCAACGGACTCATGGTTATCGCCTTTTTTAAATATTTACAAGATGTTACAACAACAGTGCATCTTAATCCTACAGATTAGGCGTTGGGTGACTCAAACTATGAGCCCCTCTCCCCATTGCGTTTTTTTGCAGATCACTTGCATCCGCCACCGACAACCGTAAACTTGCGCCAAACCGTGCTATTGAATCGATCTGACAGATGCGTATACACCTAAAAACCCTTGGCTGCCG
>JAPHUG010000454.1 GCA_026197195.1 Sedimenticola sp. | reverse complement strand
GATTAATAGCCAAGGGCACCGAACATGCCGAGAGTGATATCGACCTGATGCTGGTGGGTGATCCAGCCGGCGTGTTGAGTTATGGTTCGATGATGGCGTTATTGGAACCGGTTGAGAAGCAGTTGGGTAGAAGTATCAACCCGACAATATACTCCTGCGAGGAGTTTGCGAAACGGATTGAGTCCAATCAGAGTTTCGTCACCCGGGTGATGGATCAACCAAAGTTATGGATCAAGGGCGGGGCAAATGGAGAGTAAGATAGTTCCAGTGTAAGGACGGTGTCCGTTGTAGTTGACCGCTTCGGATCACCGCTATATCGAGTACTACTGAATCCGCCCCCTGATCTTAGAAAACGTTACGGAAGAAGAAGGCATAGAAAATGGAAGTTCTATATAATCTTGTTAAAACACAATCTCTCAAGTATGAACCGCCAGACCAAGCCGAGTTTGATGGTATGGTCTTAGCTGCCACTACCAAGCTGAAAGATGCGGGATTGGTGGGGCTTTCGGCAGACAGTCAATTTACCCTGGTCTACGGTGCGGCTCATGCGTTGGCGCTTGCCGCACTGCGATGGCACGGGTATCGATCTGATAAGCGCTATACCGTCTTTCAGTGTTTGACTCATACTCTGAATCTGGAAAATAAAAAATGGCGTGTACTGGATCAATGTCATCGACGCAGAAATCTTGCGGAGTATGAGGGGCATATGGATCTGGATGTACGGCTTTTACAGGAATTAACAGCGATCACCGAAGAGTTGTTGGAGCGGGTGTAGGCCCTGGGTCCATCGGGTTGACTAAGGTGTTGGGTAAATAATAAGAAGGATAGGGAAGTGATGGGCAGTAAAGCGAGTGAGTATACCTTTTACTATTAAAGCTAGTGCTTCGCGGAACACTTCGCTAGCATTGTTGTATAACACGCTTTCATCTTTGACAAATGGGACAGATCTATTATTGGCTAAATCAGTCAGATCTGCCCAAGCGATAATAACTATTTTGGCTTGGCTCCAATCACTAAGGACGAAATGATGGATGATCACAGTTTTGATCAACTGAAAGATGCACTAAAAATCACCCCTCAGAATTCAGCGCTGTTGGCCCTGGTGGTGAAAACACACTTGGATAGGAAAGAGAGTGAAGATGCGATTGAGGTATTAGACGCGCATGGGAGTGATGTTGATACCGATGATGGGTTAGCTGTATTGGCTGCCCGTGCTTATATGATGGTAGGTGATGCAGAAACCGCTTTGAAGTATTTAGAGAGCACGGCGCCAGAAGTTCAACTGCTTAAAGCCAAAGCGCTACTCGCATTAGAACAGCGTAGTGAAGGTTATAAAGTGTATCGACAGGCTGTCGAGGAAAATCCGACACTGGAGGATACTGAGTTGGAGGCTAGTTTGAAGGCCAAGGTTGTCGAGTTTGCATCTAATAAGTCAGGTGCAAAACTCAAAGTGATATCCAATGATGATACTGATGTGCTGGATCTGGATCGCCTGATTGCTCCTCCCCAGGAGAAAATTAATTTTAAGGCGATTGGTGGGTTGGATAATGTGAAACGTATTATCCATAAGAAGATCATTTTACCCTATCAGAAGCCAGGACTGTTTCAACGTTTTAAGAAACGAGCAGGGGGTGGCGTACTGATGTACGGGCCACCGGGTTGTGGAAAAACGCTACTGGCCAGGGCAACGGCCGGTGAATGTAATGCACAGTTTTTTAATGTTTCAATTTCTGATGTGCTGGATATGTACATTGGTGAATCAGAACGTAAGCTTCATGCGTTGTTTGAGCAGGCTCGTGAGTCTACCCCGGCAGTCTTGTTTTTTGATGAAGTTGAAGCATTGGGTGGCAAACGGCAGAGTACGAGGGATGCGGCATCCTCCAAACTGGTCAGCCAATTTTTATCTGAGATGGATGGATTTGCGCAAGATAACAATAATGTGCTGATCCTGGCAGCAACTAATGTCCCATGGTCGGTTGATGCCGCGTTTCGTCGTCCAGGTCGGTTTGACCGGGTGTTATTTGTTCCCCCTCCGGATCAACAAGCACGGCAGGCGATTCTGGACTCACTGCTTGCTGAGCGTCCCGTTGAAGAGCATATCGATACTTCCATTTTGGCTAGGAAGACTTCTGGTTTTTCCGGTGCCGATATTCGAGAATTGGTGGAAACAGCATCGGATGAAGCGATAGAGATGTCCATCGAATCGGGAATTGAAAAAAACATCAGTATGGATCATTTGATGAATGCCCTTGATGATGTGAGGCCCACCACGTTGGAGTGGCTCACAACGGCGCGTAATTATGCCCGATATGCGAATGAGGGTGGCCAGTACAATGACGTGCTCGATTTTCTGCGGGAACATGGAAAATGCTAGTGCCCGTCAGGAGCATGGAGATGGCTCGAGTGATATGCCGAGTCGATGAAAGTGTTACCGGTTTTCAGCGGGAGGATCCTTAGTGGGTAACAGCGTATATAGAATAACAGATGAACCGGCCCCTGGAGCGATGTCAGCGCTGGTGGTGAATCCCCTTTGGCCTTTTATAGCCGTGATGTTTGGTGGAGTCTGGCTGTCTTGGAGTTGGTTTGCACTCAATGGCGTGGCGGTTGGTAGTCCAAGTAAAAACAAGGAGTGGATGTTGATCGCTGGCGGCCTACTGGGTGCCGTAATGTTAATGCTGGGACTTATGTATTTGGCAGATAGCGGTCTTGTAGAGCAAGTCTATTTAAAGTACTTGTTTCTTATTCTGGTGGTCTGGAAGCTCGGTATTACTTATGCACTGTATGCTTTGCAAAGCCACACCATAGAACTGTATGAATACTATGGGGGGACTATAAAAAACGGTGTGCTTGTTGTTGTAGCTTCGTTTTTTGTTTCACCCATGATTCTTTCTAGTTTGCCCTATTATGCACAATTGCTATTGAGATAAGCGTATGGATATTGATAGATCACTGGATATGGTACAGAGACAAATTCAGAATGGCCAACTGGATGGGGCGATGGATTTGTTACGTCAGATATTGAGTTATGATCCCGATCTTCCTGATGCTCATGCCTATCTCTCACTCTGCCTTTTGAGTAAGAAGCGGTTGCATGCTTCCCAGCAGGAGGCAGATATTGCCTTAACACTAGATCCTGGTTTTGAGCTGGCTCACTATGCCCTGGCCAATATCTGTATCGCACTACGGAAATTCAGCAAGGCTCAGGTTCATGTCACTCAACTTTTAGATATGGATCCAAATCATGCGTCTTACTACCTACTTCAGGCTCACCTGTATCGATTGCTACAGAAGAAAAATGCGATTCTCCCTCCTCTGCAAAAGGCACTGGAGCTAGATCCTGAGTCACCTGAAGTGTTGTCTGAACTGAGTGAGTATCATGCCGATAGGGGAGACTTGGAGTTGGCGCAACAGTTCGCCGATGAGGCACTTCGGCATGAGGCGGAAAACGTGGATGCACTCGTAGCAATGGGCAATGTACTGTTGCATCAAGGGCTTATAGAAGAGGCTCGAGAACATGCGGTATGGGCGCTTCGACACCAGCCAGATAGCAATTCTGCGTTGGCGTTGATGGCTGGTATTAAAGCTAAGAGTAGTCCCGTACTGGGCATTTGGTGGCGCTATAACGTTTGGATGAGCCGAATGGGTTCGACGCGCGCTGTTTTGGTTTTGCTACTGGCTTTTGTTGTGTATCGGTTAATGACCATGGGATTCGAGGATTTGGGTCATGCGGATGCAGCCGGAATGCTTCAAATCGCTTGGTTAGGGATTGTTTTCTACACCTTTATTGGACCGTCATTGTTTAATAAATCCTTGCAGAAAGAACTGAGTGGTGTTCAGCTCAAGGAAGACTTCTGAGGTGAAAAAGTAGGGCAAGGACGTGGAGTCGTCTGCGAGAACACCCCCCCCTCAGCTACTACAGATTTAAGTGCCGTTGTGGGTCCTGGCGGCCGTGAAGTATGCGGATTTTTTCTACTGTATCTGAGGTGACCCTGTAAAACAGGGTATGGCTTTCGATAGGTAGACTTCGCGCTCCAGTTAGAAGTTCGGGGCGTTCAACACCTATCAGTGGTTGCGTGGTGAGTGCCCAGAAGTGTTCTTTGAGGGTTTCAAAATAGCTGTCGGATTGGGCTTGTCCCCATTGCCGCAATCCGTACTGGTAGATCTCTTTAAGATCGGTTTTGGCGGACGGCGTGATAACAAGCTGGTGTGCTGGCATAGGGATTAAGCTTTGATGTCATCAAACAGAGCGTTCAAGGCTGCTTTTGATTCGATGGCAATACCTTCTCCACGGTCCAATTGGTCAGTGCCGGCTTTCAGTTGTTCACGTAAATGAGCCAGTTTTACTTCTTGAATCCAGTCTTCGTGAGTATCCATAAAGCGCAGTGCCTCTCGGATTACTTCACTGGCGTTGTTATACAAGCCGCTTGCTACTTTGGCTTTAACGCGAGACTCGAGCTCGGCAGT
>JAPHUG010000383.1 GCA_026197195.1 Sedimenticola sp. | reverse complement strand
GGTGTTGGAGATATAACCGGTCAGGGTTTCAAAGGTTTCAATGGTGGCGACCAGCATGCGTTCACCGGGTGTGGCCTGGGTTTCGATCAGTTTGAAGGCAAGCAGGGTGAGCAGGGTGATAATGCTCAAGGTGGCGGGTACCACGCCAAAGCTGCCGCTGATGTAAAGGTTATAGATACCACCCAGCACACTGAGGTAGAGGGTAATGCTGACTACACCATTGGTATCAAACAGGGCATGACTCAATTCACCCGAGACCAGACGGTTATGAATATAGAGCAGGCTGATGACCACCATGAAACCAACGCCCCAGAGCAGTGCCATACTGAGCATGTAGAGCGGGTCGGAGAGTGGCGGTAACCAGACGGCATGGAACAGGTGTTCGTAACCGAACAGGCTGCCATATAACACACCGAACAGCGTGGCAGAGAGGCCGGCGCAGATCACAAAGGGTGTGAAACTTTTGAGTTTGTTGCGACCCAGCCAAGCGGCAAGGACAATCACTAATCCGTGGCCGACATCTCCAAACATCATGCCGAACATGGCAATGAAAGAGAAGGCAAATACCAGGGTCGGATTAATCTCTCCATAACGTGGAATGCCGTACTGTTTAACCAGTGAGGAGAAGGGTGACGTCAACCAGTTTGTTGGTAGGAAGGTGGGGACCTGACCATGCTGTGCCCTTGTCGGTGTGGAGGCGGTGATACTGAATGGGTTGGCGAGAACGTCTTGTAGTTTTGATTGGACCTCTGTGAGCGACTTGACGGGTATCCAACCGGTGATAATGGCCAGATCGCCCACGCTTCGTGCGGCCTCTTCCATGGCCACAAAGGGTTCGGCCATTATCAGGACATCGCGGCACTGTTCGAGTCGCGGGCGCAACTCATTGGCACAGGTCTGCATAGCCTCTTCCCGCTGCTGTTTTTCCAGATTCAGGCTCTGACGACGCAGCTGCAGATCCTGTCGAATCCTGTCCGGTTCATCGTGCAACTCGGCGGGGATTTCCAGCGCATGAAATCCTGCCGTATCAAGTACCGACGTGAGTTCATTCTCTCGCCCCCCTTTTGGGCCCAGAATGATGACATGGGTGTGCCCTGCATTTTCCATGTAGCTGAACAGCAGATAATCGGCCAGGCCAATCGCCTCTTTAAGCTGTGGTACATGGGTGCTGGGCAGCATACCGATGTGCAGATCCAGAAACAGCCGTTCACCTTGCAACAGGGAGAGGTCGATATTCAGGGTGGCGAAATTATCCAGTGCCTGCTCCAGCTGATTGATCATGTGAGCTTCGTCTGTAAGTCGACGGAAATGCTCTTCATAGGCTGAGCAGCGTTCCCAGACCTCGCCCAGCCAGCTATTGGTCTCAGCAAGCTCGGCATCACTGATCACATGGGTAGTCAGGTTTTTTACCGGCGCAGCGAGTTGTATATGACTCTCGATCTTTTGAAGTCTTGAATGGGCCTGATGATAACGGTCACGGTACTGCTTGCCCGGCGTTACCGGAAAGTGATCGGAATAGTCATCCGCACTATTCGGGCTGAAGCAGCCCAGTTCGGCCAGGGTCAGGCTCGCCTGTGGCAAGTCTTCCAGCAGTAGCTGAATCAGTACCTGTTTCATCGGCAGCGGTTTAAACACCCCGCACCTCCGTACTCATATCAGCCGCTTCACGTATCAATGATTCATTCAGTTTCAGGATACGACCCTGAATGATGGCAAACACCCGTTTCAAATCCAGTTCACGTAGCATCATATAGGCCAGTGAGCGTGTGACGGCCGACGGACTGAAGCTGAGGCAACGTCTGGCCTGATGGGAGAGGCGTTCGCCCATGGCCAACTCGATACTCATGATCGTTGCACACTCGGCAAGGTTCTCTTTCAAAGGGGAGGGCAGTGCCTGCAGGATCTCTTCGATTGATTGCAGGTTGACCAGCCGTTTCAGTAGATCTGACTGAAGTTGCCGACCGGATGGGATCATCAGGTAGTAGGTCTCCGTGGGAGAGCGCTGGTAATTGAGGCGGTAGCGTAGTAACCAGGGTAGGTTCTGGCGGTCAATCAAGGCGCCGATCAGACGCAACAGCGGCGGCTGGTCCGTGCTGTCACAGGCACGGGCGTGCTTGACGAGCCCCGTGTAGTAGCGTTGGTCAATGGTCACATCGAGTGAGAACGATTCGTTCTTCTCTTCGAACACCCGGCGCGCCTGTCGCGCAATGCCCTCATAGGGTGTCTGCTCCAGTTGCCGAAGCAGTTCTGGCACATTTTCGGTACGAAGCAGCTGTTCGTGGGGAAGACTGATCAGGGAGGGGAGTATATGCAGGCTCTCCCGAATCTGTTCATAGGGCATGTCATGCAGCTTGCCGCGGATCAGTGCTTTCAGGTTATAGAGTTCAAACTTACGGGACCAGTAGATCAGGATATCCCGGGCACTGCCATTGAGTGGCCGCAACAGAACTGATAACTCCTTCATCAGGGTGTTGATCAATCCCCGCTCAATGGTTCTGTTGAGCGCGTCTTCGCTTAGTCCTCGCTCAGAGAGACCCTCCAATCCAAACTGCGCTTCGAGTTGTTGAATAGGGGTGTGCAGAAAACGTTCGACATCACTCGCCTCGAAAAGCTGCCCCGACATCACTGAGGCGCGGGTCTTCAGGTAGGTTTGGTGGATGGCGCTGTTCATTATACTGCAATGAACTCCCTGTTAGAGGTTGGCATCGGGATCAATCAGTAGCTCAAAGGCGGCGTTTAAGGCTTCTTTTTCACGGCTTTCTGCGGTTGTACGCAGTTGCATGTGATGTTCGTCATAGCGTTTCTTCAGTTCGCTGTTGGTCTGGTTGGCCCGCTGCTCAGCCTTCTCGATAAAAGCACGATGCAGCTCCGGTATACGGGCCTCAAAACGCTCCTCTTCGGCATGGGCTTCATGGAGTGCCCCCTGGATGATGCGATCCCGCTCTTCGTCGGCCTGTTTGACAATGGCCTCGGCTCTCTTTTCAGCATCCAACAAGCGTTGTAGTGTCTCGTCCATAGGGCTCCCCTTTATCTGGCTAACAGTTTAGCAATTAACTATGTACTTATTATTGCGGCAGATCAGATGTCTGTTCTATTTATAGACTGTTTTAGTGAAAAAGAGCCCGCATCTGGGCTTATCAATTCAGTTGAAGAGTGCTTGAATGACAGGTCTGCAACTTATTGGCTTGATGGGTGTCCTAGCTTGCATGTGATTTCGGGTTCCACTTGACAGCGGTACTTAAAGAGGCGAGTGTTTGGCCTATATGCGGCGATCCATCAACAGGCGGTTCCTACTGTTGCTGACTTTTATAGTCAGCCTGCTTCCTTTCGGCTTGAATTATGGTCTGGCGTCGATTGTCGATGGCAACGCCTCCGCCTCAAATGTTCACAATAGCATGATGGCCTGTGCAGAACGGGGTCATGTCGATGGTTGTGAAAAGCTGTCACATGATGTTCCGCTGCATGATGATTGCTGTAGCGATCATTGTGATACCTCATCCGGTTCGCAACTCTGTGTCGGCACTGAGTACCCTATTGATTTACCCTCGGGTCATCTGTTCCAGACCGCTACCTCTACGTGGATAACCGGACCGGTTCCTCCCGCGCTGCTGCGACCCCCCCAATTACACACCTGATCGATTGTTTCTACGCTTAGCCGCAAGGCTTTGATGATTGATCTGGCCCTGGGCCAATTAATGGAGTGTCTGTTTTGAAATTCAAACTTTTTATAGTAGGGGGGGTATCCCTGCTACTTGCCGCCTGTTCAGATGATCAGGCGAGGTCGCCCACTGCTTCCACAACCAATGCGGCAGCTGTCGCAACAGCAGAGCCGGTCAAGTCCTGGTATCGATTTGAACAGGTCAGTGCAGGGGCCCGTGTCTACCAGGAGAATTGTGCCGCCTGCCATGGTAAACGGGGTGAAGGGGCCGAGAACTGGCGAAAGGCCGGGCCGGATGGTAACTATCCTGCACCCCCTCTCAATGGTACGGGGCATGCTTGGCATCATCCGCTCAATATACTCTTTCACACTATCAAAAACGGTTCGCCTGGTGGGCAGGGCAATATGCCGGCCTGGGGTGAAAAGCTGAGTGATGAGGAGATCATATCGGTTATCGCCTGGTTCCAGTCCAAGTGGCCTAGAGAGATCTACCAGAATTGGGTGCAGCGTGATGCTGCGGCCCGATCAAACAGAGGATAGGGGGATGAGCCGGAGCAGCACACTCTTTGTCATCATTCTGGTCGGTGTTGTGCTGTTCATAGTTTCAGGTGGTATGCGCTGGTTGCCCTGGTTTAGTGGTATGGCAAATCATCATAAGGGGATGATGAGCAGACTTCCGGGTGGGTATGCGGGACGAACCAATCCATACAGCGCCTCTACTGCCGTCCATGAAGCAGGTTTGACACTCTATAGCGCGAACTGCAGCGGCTGTCATGGTGAAACGGGAAGAGGTGACGGACCCATTGGTGCCGGGTTGGTGCCGCCGCCTGCTGATCTTGCATTGATTATGCGAATGCCCATGGCCAGGGATGATTATCTGTTCTGGAGGATCAGTGAAGGGGGCGTTAGCGCAGGATCGACTATGCCGGCTTTTAAGTCGCTCCTTTCTGAAGATGAACGCTGGGCACTGGTGCATTATCTGCGTGGTGGGATGAAATAGACAGGGTGAGAGAATCGATGAATAACCTATACAGAAAACATTTCCTGGTACTTTTTATTGCGGTTCTGGTTTTAACCATACAGCCCCTAACGCTGATGGCACACGGTAAAGCCACCGGTATTGTCAAACAGCGCATGGAACTGATGAAAAAGATAGAAAAGCAGATGCGATCGATCAGCATCATGGAGAAAGGGAAGCTCCCCTATGATGCAACCCGGATCAGCCAGCATGCGGAGATGATACGCCGCTCGTCGTCCAAAATACCGGCCCTGTTCCCGGAAGGGAGTCTACACAAACCGACTGAGGCGTTACCCGTTATCTGGGAGCAGTGGGATCAATTTTTAGACGAGACCAACTTGCTGGAACAAGAAGCGGCTGAGTTACAGGCGTTGGCAACCGAGGGAGATAAACAGGCTGTACTCGAACAGTTTAACAAGCTCGAAAAGAGCTGCAGTCGATGTCATGAGATATTCAGGCTTGAGGATTAAATCGAAGGTGCCGTTTTGAATGGATAAACGGGAGAACGACCGATGAGTAGAGATCAGTTTATAAAAATGCGCGGAGCCTGGGATACCCGACATTGGATCAGTGTGCCTGGTTTGAGACACCCGGCCGATGCTTTGCAATTAGAGACGGCACTTGAAGCGTTGCCCGGGATGAATCGTGTCGTCACTTATCCAGAGAAACAAAAAATCCGAGTGACTTATGATCAAACTCAACTGGATTATGATCAAATCACCGAGCAGCTGGCGTTGACAGGTTTCCCCACATCAACCGGCTGGTGGTCACAACGCAAGGCCGACTGGTTTCAGTACCTGGATCAAACAGCAAAAGAAAATGCCGGCGCACCTGCACCGCCCTGTTGCAGCAATCCCCGAGGTATTAATCGTGGCAGTGATAAAAAGAAGTGATGTTATGGTGAACAAGTTCAACTACAGCTATCACCCGATGATCAGGTTCATCGCAGCGTTTATGTTTTTGTGGTTTAGTGTTCAGGCTGTGGCGGATACGGGAAAGCCTGCCACCCCGGATGAAATAGCAGAGGGGAAGCGGCTCTATGAAAGCTACTGTCTCACCTGTCATGGTCAGGCAGGCGTGGGAGAAGCCCCAATACCCAAATATATTCGTGCCCCCGGCTATATCACGGCTATGCCTCTGAATGAAACCTCTCATGCATGGCATCACAGTGATGAGCAATTAGTTGAGACTATCCTGAATGGTCTTCAACGGACAAACAGGATGCCTGCCTGGAAAGGGGTGCTGGATGAACAGGAAGCACGAGCAGTGGTAGGCTATATCAAGAGTCTATGGAGTCCAAGAATACTGGCCTGTCAGGGACCCAGGCATATGAGCTGCATGTGAGTCGAATGGCTCTGTTTTGCCGATGAGGGGGTTTGAGCTGGATCAATGTCCTGGATGATCCCAGCACCTAAACTCCGCTGCTTGTTTAACGCATACAGCGTATAGGTGAAGCATGTCTGTGCGATTCTCAGAGCTGAGCTGGAAGGCACTGTTAGCGGGTACGGCCACCATTATTGCATTCGGTCTGTTGATGCAATTGGTGTTTGTCAGTTTCGCGGCCGGGCAGATGATTTTTGTTCAGCACTTCCCAGATTGGGCGCAATTGACCATGGCGGCGGTTTATTTGCTGGGTCTGCTACTGTTCCTGCTCACGATGGTGTTAGGTGGCTATATTACGGCCCGCATCGCAATTAATCAGATCATGTTACATGGCGTACTGGTTGCCATACTGTCAGGCGGTATCTCTTTTGCGCAGTCACTCAGTGTCGGTGGCCTGACACTATTTGGCGTACTGTTTTTTATTCTGGGTATCCCCTTTACCCTGATCGGTTGCTGGTTTTGGATCAGGCAATCCAACCGCACGACTCAATGATCTATAACGCAGGCTTGCCTACGTTTATCGCCTTGGTGTTTTCAGTCTCGTTCAATTAACCATTCAATCATTGGGTTTTTGATTGCGCTTGGTATTTCTTACGTTTTTTGTGTCTAATTCAACTCACAGTTTCCGAACTAACCGAGTAATGAAAAGTTGTTTGCAATCCGCCTTTTTATCTGAACGCTCTTTTGCAGTAAATAGTTGTTAATCTTAGCGCTGGCTTCTTGTATTAGACCTTGTTAAACCAGCTTGCTTTGTCTGTGCTGGCTCCACTAGAGTAGTCAGCACAGTACGTTGCCGTTAAGGCTATAGCAGTGGATTATGCAGTGGTACTGGTTATCCAGAGGATGGCAGAGCGTCGATCAATTATCT
>JAPHUG010000196.1 GCA_026197195.1 Sedimenticola sp. | reverse complement strand
CGTTGATTGAAGAGTCTGAGGCGCTTCAGTGTCAGGCGGCTGAGGAGACCCTACAGGCCTTGCAGGAGGCGCTACCAGGGTTGCAGATCGGGTTGGTACACGGGCGACTCAAGGCGGCTGAAAAAGAGGCTGTGATGGCGGCTTTTAAGCAGGGTGAGCTGGAGCTGCTGGTGGCCACAACCGTGATAGAGGTGGGGGTGGATGTGCCCAAGGCGAGCTTGATGATTATAGAAAATCCGGAACGATTGGGCCTGGCGCAACTCCATCAGTTGCGGGGGCGTGTCGGGCGTGGTGCGGTTGAGAGTCACTGTGTACTGATGTATCACCCTCCGTTGTCGCAAAATGCCCAGCAGCGTCTGGGAGTGATGCGCGAGACCAGTGATGGGTTCGTGATTGCTCAGAAAGACCTGGAGCTGCGTGGGCCGGGTGAGGTATTGGGGACCCGTCAGACCGGTGAAATGCAGTTTCGGATCGCTGACCTGCTGCGTGATCAGGCGTTACTGGATGAGGTCCAGCTGGCGGCCGAGTTACTACTCGAACACTATCCTGAGCGTGTGGCTCCCCTGGTGCGTCGCTGGATAGGCGATAGACAGCACTATATCAACGCCTGATTCGTTTTAAATCCAAACGGCCAATTCATGAAGAAAACCGTCGTGAAATCGGTGATAATGTGCCACTTTGCAGTGGACGAATTGGAACGTTGTAGATGGGGTTAAAGGGCTGGCGGGAACCAAACTGGGAAACCTGGAGCCGGCTGCGGCACCACGCTGTACCGGTTGGGATTGCAGATTGGTTGTGTGATCGGGGTTCATTGACTTCACGTCTGAAGCACGCATCATCGGGCGACTTTAGTGTCAACGTACTGCGTCAGGGGTGGGCTCGGCCACTCCCCAGTGAGCGTCGGCTGTTAGGCATGCGTCGGGCGGGTATTGCCGTCGTCCGTGAAGTGGAGCTGATCTGTCACGGTGTCCCCTGGGTGTTTGCGAGGACACTGATACCTGTGCGTAGTCTCAGCGGGCCAGCCCGGCGGCTAACCCTTCTGGGCGATCGTCCGCTGGGGGAAGTGCTGTTTGCTGACCCCACGATGCAACGAGGGGTGACCGAGATGGCACGCCTGCTACCGGGTCACCAGTTGTTTGGTTCAGCCACCCAGCATCTCCAAAACGCCGAAGTTGTATGGGGGAGGCGTACCCTGTTTCATCTGGCAGGAAAACCCCTGCTGGTGAATGAGCTGTTTTTACCGGATATTCCAGAGAGTCGTCCATGAGTCAGCCTGAATTTGAAATAAAAACGACGATGGCACCGCGTACATTTCAGCAGCAACTGGATGGCTATATTCGTTTGGTACGGCTGGATAAACCGATCGGTATCCTGTTGTTGCTGTGGCCCGCGCTCTGGGCCTTGTGGCTCGCCGGTGACGGTGAGCCGCGTTGGGGTGTGGTGTTGATCTTTATGCTGGGTGTTGCGTTGATGCGCTCTGCCGGCTGCGCCATCAATGATTTTGCCGACAGGCATATTGATGGTGAGGTGGCTCGGACCTGCGGGCGTCCACTGGCCACCGGGTTGGTGAAACCCCGGGAGGCGCTTTGGATCTTCACGATCCTCTGTCTGGTCGCCTTTGCCCTGGTTCTGTTGTTAAATCAGCAGACCATCCTGATGTCGGTGGTAGCGGTGCTGTTAGCGGCACTCTATCCTTTCATGAAACGTTTTACCCATCTTCCACAGCTGGTGCTGGGTATGGCCTTTGGCTGGGCTGTCCCGATGGCCTATATGGCCCTGACCGAGAGGGTGCCCCTGGTGGCCTGGGTGCTCTATTTGGCGACGATTATCTGGGCGCTGATCTACGATACGGAATATGCCATGGTGGATAGGGACGATGATCTCAGGATTGGAGTGAAATCGACGGCGATTCTGTTTGGTCAATACGACCGGCTGATTATTGGGCTTTTGCAAATTGCGATGATCGGTTTGCTGGTGGCGGTCGGTCAGATGGTCGGGTTGGGTGGTTTCTACTATGCGGGTCTGTTGGCTGCTGCGTTGCTGTTTGCCAGGCAGCAACAGCTGATAAGGGGGCGGGAACCGGCAGCCTGCTTTACCGCTTTTCTAAACAATAACTGCGTCGGTATGCTGATCTTCTTCGGGCTTCTGCTGGACTACATGCTGGGCTGAAACGAATGGGGCTACCCGTCACAATCCCGGGTAGCCCCTCAATCAACCATCAGTTCGCTTGTGCTTTTCTCTCCTTCCATTTGGCCGCTTCCTGATCCCAGTCGTCCGTTCTGACATAGGGGTTGGTCCTGGGTTGAGAGATCATTTCGGGTTCGATATCAAGACCCAGCCCTTCCAGGAAGTTGATGAGTCCGATACGCTCGATCATCTCACCAGTGCGTTCATGCTCCAGTGCATTTTCCGCAAAGAAATCGAGAATGTCAGTGCTGAGCTCCTCCAGCCACTCATAATCTTCATCGGTTTCCAGCTTGTGGAAAGGGACGATGACCGTACCCATCAGGTCGCCGATCTTCAGCGTTCGCTTGCCACCTACCAAGATACTTACGCCACGGTCATCTCCGGGTGAGAGCGCCTTGGTCATGACATTGATGCAGTGCATGCAGCGTACGCAGTTGTGATTGTCCACCGCGAGGCTGTTGTCATCATTCAATGACAGCGCCTGAGTCGGGCAGCGGGTGATGACATTGTCGATAACATACTTGCGTCCTTTTTTATCGACAAAGTTTTTCACCTCGGCCTGGTCCACTTTCATATCGTCACGCCAGGTGCCAATCATCGCAACGTCGGCGCGTTGGATTGAGTTCATGCAGTCATTGGCGCAGCCCGAGGCCTTGAATTTGAGCTTGTAAGGCAGGGCGGGGCGATGCATGTCATCCAGATTGGCGTTGACGCAGGTTCGCATGGCGCGCGCCTCGTCGTAACAGGATTGCTCACAGCGAGCGGCACCGACGCAAGACATACCGGTTCTGACGGCGGGACCGGCTCCACCCATATCGAATCCTGCTGCGTTAATCTCATCGAACGCCTTCTGTACGTTTTCAGTGGTACAGCCCTGGAACATGATGTCACCCGACTGGCCATGAAATGCAATCAGGCCGGAACCGTATTTCTCCCAGATGTCGCACAGGTTACGAATGGTCTTGCTGTCATAGTGCATGCCCGGTGGCGGCATGATACGCAGCGTGTGAAACTCTGCGGCCGCCGGGAATAACGGTTTGTTATTCTCGTCTTTCAGTTCCGTAAAGCGGGGAATAACGCCTCCCCCGTAGCCGATGACGCCGACGGTGCCACCTTTCCAATAGCCTTTGCGTGTTTCATATGAGGTCTCAAGCTGACCGAGCAGGTCCACCATCATATCGTTATCATTAGCCAGACGTTTCAAGCCGGTAACAAAGCTTGGCCAGGGACCACCCTCAAGCTGATCCAGCATCGGGGTGTCATGCATTGGTTTTGTCATACTACCTCCCAAATTACCTCTGCTGCCCAAAGTAAAGTGTGCAGCGCTTGCCCTTCTGGGCTGTTTTGGTTGACCCTCCGCTTGGTTGCAGGGGGTATCTGCTGTTAGACCAACAGCTTGATGCTGATGATAGAACAAACTAATACCAAGTAAACCACTGGGTAATTGGGGTATGCAAAAAAAAGCCCGGCGGGGAGCCGGGCAAAAATCTCTCTATGCACTGTTCAGAGAGAGGAGGATCTCTGCCTGACTCGACCAACAGGCGAATCAGGACTTGATAAGGTCAAACAGAAGCGCTTACTTTTTGAAGGCTTCTCCAGCTACTGCAGATACCTTGCTGTTGAAGGTGCTGATGCCATTCTCAAGCCAGCTGCGGTACTCGTTACCGGCCTGGTTCGCCAGATCAACAGTTTCGCGGCTCTTGCCAGCGATGTTCTCGCTCAACGCTTTACCAAGGGCGACCTGGTTGTCCAGCAGGCCTTTGATATCCTGTGGATTTTTGTTGGCGGAAAGCTGTTCGATACCGGCATCAACAAACAGGCCAAAGGTATCCATCTGCTTCTCAACCAGCTTTTCCCAGGTGCGGAGGTTGATCTCAGCCAATGAACGGATATTTTCGTAGCCGTTAATGCCGAAATCTTTGATCAGTTCCAGATTTGCTTTTGGGTCGTTCATTGGGATCTCTCCGCGTTTTGTGCGTTGCAACAATATTGCGGTGCAGCATAGGGTGTTTCGTAGGGGGTGTCAATAGCTATTCGAAAAAAAATTGTGCAACGCACAAAGCGACGGGTGTGCGACGCCCCCTCGCTGTTTAGAGGTTGAGCGGTTGTGATCTGGGAATAGCGGGCGGGTTACTCTTCTTTCTTGCGGTTGCTGGCGCTCGCCATGCCGGCGGCTTTGAAGAAGCTGGTCTGCATATCGGACCAGATTTTCATATTCTGCTCAGCCATGCTGGTCATTGCCTTCATGGGGTCGCTGCCAACGGTGTTGTTCAGTTGCTCCTGCTGCTGAACGAACATGGAGAGGCTCTCCTCCAGGTAGCGCGCAAGGATGCCCTGTACGGTTCCACCATAGAAACGGATGATCTGGGAAAGCATCTTGGCGCTGAACAGCGGCTCTCCTCCCGACTCTTCATCCAGCATGATCTGCAGGAGAATAGAGCGTGTCAGGTCTTCGTTTGTATTGGTATCCACTACCTGAAAATCGCTGCCTTTCATGACCAGTTCGCGAATATCGTTAAGCGTGATGTAGCGGCTCAACTCGGTATCATAGAGACGACGGTTCGGATACTTTTTTATAATTCTGGTGTTCGACATGGAGCCAGATCCTCGGAATCTAATGCAATCTACAGCTACAGTTTACCCGGGAATAATAGTAAAGGGAAAACTCTTTGATTGTGGGGTTTACATTCGAGGTGAGAGCTTCGGGTTGATCGGGTAGGGCAAAACGTGACGGGATCTACAATACTGCGGAGAATGACCCAGCGACCTGTATTCTTGCTAAAAACAGGTCGCCGAGCCTTTTTCTGTTACGACTTAGGCGCGTTCAACGGCCAGCGCAACACCCATGCCACCACCAATACAGAGGGTAGCCAGGCCTTTCTTGGCATCACGCTTGGTCATTTCGTGAACCAGCGATACCAGGATACGGGCACCCGAGGCACCAATGGGGTGACCCAGGGCGATAGCACCGCCATTGACATTGATTTTATCCAGATCCCAGCCCATCTCTTTGTTCACAGACATGGCTTGTGCGGCAAAGGCCTCATTCGCCTCTACCAGGTCCAGATCGCTGACACTCCAACCGGCCTTCTCAAGACACTTGGTTGAGGCGGGAATGGGGCCTGTACCCATGATAGCGGGATCAACACCGCTCGCAGCAAAGGCCTTAAGCCGTACGATGGGGGTCAGTCCCAGCTCCAGGGCCTTACTCTCTTTCATGACAATAACGGCGGCAGCGCCGTCATTCAGGCCAGAGGCATTACCGGCAGTGACCGTGCCTTCACGGTCAAAGGCAGGGCGCAGGCCCCCCAGTTTTTCTGCGGTTGTGCCGTGACGGGGGAATTCATCACTGCTGAAGATAACGGGATCGCCCTTACGCTGTGGAATCTCAACCGGGATGATTTCATCATCAAAACGGTTGGCTTTCTGTGCGGCCTCAGCCTTCTGCTGGGAAGCGGCGGCAAACTGGTCCTGTGATTGGCGATCAAATTCGAACTTGGTGGCGATATTCTCGGCCGTTACGCCCATGTGGTACTGGTTGAACGCATCCCAAAGACCGTCAACAATCATGGTGTCTTTCAGTTTCCAGTCGCCCATCATCTGGCCCTTGCGGGAGCCGGGCACCACGTGTGGGGAAAGGCTCATATTCTCCTGGCCACCGGCAATAACAATATCGGCGTCGCCGCAGGCAACTGACTGCATGGCCAGGTGAACGGCTTTCAAACCGCTACCACAGACCTTGTTGATGGTCATGGCTGGTACGCTGTGCGGCAGGCCTGCCCCCAGTGTCGCCTGACGGGCGGGGTTCTGGCCACAACCGGCCGTCAGAACCTGTCCCAGGATCACTTCGTCGATCTGGTCAGGCGAGAGCTTGGTCTTTTCCAGCAGGCCAGCGATGACCTTGGCGCCTAATTCACTGGCGGGAACGCCGGCCAGGGTCCCGGAAAAACTGCCGATAGCGGTTCTGCCTGCCGCTACGATAACGATGTTGTCACTCATACGTATCACCTTCTGCTGTCATGTGCGGGTCGCAATAACGGTCACCGTTATGGCATTTCCCTTCGAAATTGCGCCAAATGGCGCACTCAGTATTGCATAATATTTGTCATTCAGACGATCAGTGTAATGCAAAATGCTGCACTGCACCACTGTCTTGCATGCTAGTATGCAAGGGGACTTAATGACACAGGGTTGGATTCAATGGGGGAGCCGGAATTCTTTAACGAGGAGTGGCTGGCTGCACAGCAGGCGTTCTGGCGCGCTTGGAGCGAAAAGGTCGAGCAGGCGGGGAGTGGATCAGTGGATTCCGGGGATCCTTGGGAGGCCCTGCTGGATCAGTGGTGGCAGCGCCTGACACCGGCTGCGCCAGCGTTGATGAAGGAGCTACTGGGCAAAACGGTCTCTCAGGCCAAACAGCTGTTCCAGTTGGCGGAGCTGTTTGCACAGAACCGGCCAGGTGACGAGGGGTTTGATTGGCAGGCGGCGATACAGGAAACCTTTGGCGATCTGCGGGGCATTATTGCCGGGATGACCGGCACCATGAATCCCATACCTGAGGATATGCTGAGTGAATCTGGTATTGAGCAGTCATCTGCCTACCTGCAGCGTCTGTTTGCTTTTCCAGGATTAGGCTTGGGCCATCGCAGCCAGGCCCAGCAGCGCGAGCTGTTTTCCCGACTCATGGCGTACCAGAAGGCGCGCATGGCCTATGAACATTTCATTGTCGATCTAGGTCAGCGTGCAGTCACCGGTCTACAGGAGAAGGTGGCCGACATTGAGTCACAGGGTCGACAGATCGAATCCGCAAGGATGCTTTATGATCTCTGGGTGGAGGTCAGTGAGTCGGTCTATGCAGAAGAGGTGATGACGCCCGAGTACGTCAAACTTTATGGTGAGTTGATCAACAGCCAGATGGCGGTGAAAGTTCAGATGCGCAGCATGCTGGATGACGCCTTCACGCTTCTCGGGATGCCGACCACCCGGGACTTTAGAGCACTCGAGCAGCGCGCCTATGATGACAGAAAGGCGATCAGGGCACTTCAGGCCGAGATGGCCCTTAGCAAACAGGTAAGCCCTAAACGCGCTGTCGCAACACCGCCGAAGAAAAAAACGGTCAGAAAAAAAAGTGCCAAGCGGAAGGATGACTGACATGTCTCCGATTGATATCAAGCCTGAAAAACTGGCGGAAGAGGTAGCCGACTACAGCCATAAGCTACAGGCGGGAGTGGAGCGCCTGTTCAACGTAGGGGAGGTGGAGTCGGGGGTCTCCCCCAGGGAGGTGATCTACCAGGAGGATAAGCTGACCCTCTACCGCTATTTGCCCGTCCCCCCGGTTGAAGAACCGGTCAATAAGGCCCCCTTGCTGATTGTTTACGCACTGGTGAATCGGCCCTACATGACCGATATTCAGGAGGACCGGTCAACGATAAAAAGTTTGCTGGCGGCCGGGCAGACCGTCTATCTGATTGATTGGGGTTATCCGGATAGTACGGATCGTCTGTTGACGCTGGATGATTATGTGAACGGTTATATTGACCGTTGTGTCGATCAGGTGTGTCAACGGCATGGGGTCGATCGGCTGAATCTGCTGGGTATCTGTCAGGGGGGTGCGTTGAGTCTTTGTTATACCGCGCTACACCAGGACAAGATCAGGAACCTGATCACCATGGTAACACCCGTCGATTTTCAAACCCCGGATAATATGCTGAGTGCCTGGGTGCAACATCTTGATGTGGATCTGCTGGTGGATGCACAGGGCAATATTCCTGGCGAGTTTCTGAACTGGACCTTTCTGGCGCTGAAGCCATTCAGCCTGGGTGGGCAGAAATACGTCCACCTGTTGGATTCGCTGGATGATGATGAGCGGGCTAAAAATTTCATGCGCATGGAGAAGTGGATTTTTGATAGCCCAGACCAGGCGGGCGAGACGTTTCGGCAGTTTATCAAGCAGTTTTACCAGCAGAATGCGCTGATCAACGATGCGGTGGATCTGGGTGGGCAGCGGGTCAGACTCAAGCAGATTACCTGCCCGGTCTTGAATATCTATGGCGAACAGGATCATCTTGTACCGCCCGCCGCCTCAAAGGCCCTGAAGGGGCGCACCGCTACCCGTGACTACACAGAGGTGGCCTTTCCCGGTGGGCACATCGGTGTCTATGTCAGTGGTAAGGCGCAGGCGCTGATCCCGCCAACCATTGGTGATTGGCTGGATCAGCGCTGAGATACTAGATCATTTTTCTCAGTTCATATTCGAGAATGCCCTCTGCGCCGGCCGCAACCAGCCTGGGGACAAGATCTCTCACCTCACCGGAGTTGACCACGGTCTCAATGGCCAGCCACTCCTGGTCAAACAAGTGACTCACCGTTGGTGCGTGCAGGCTCGGTAGCATGCCCACAATCTGCTCTAATTGATCAGAGGGGACGTTCATCTTCAGGGCGACCTTCTGGCGAGCGGTCAGCGCGGCTTTTAGCAGTGTGGCAATCTGTTCAATTTTTCCCCGTTTCCAGGGATCCTGCATGGCGGCCTTGTTGGCAATCAGGCGGGTCTCGGTGTGCAGGATATCGCAGACAATCCGCAGGCCGTGTGCCCGGATGGTGCTGCCGGTTTCGGTGATCTCGACAACAGCGTCGACCAGGCCTTCGACTACCTTCGCTTCAGTCGCGCCCCAGGAGAACTCGACCTCGGCATTGATGCCTTTCTCGGCCAGATAACGTTTGGTAAATGAGACCAGCTCAGTCGAGATCTTTTTTCCCTCCAGATCTTCGATACACTGAATGGGAGACTCTTTTGGGACCACCAAGACCCAGCGGCAGGGTTGATCTGAGCTTTTTGAATAGACCAACTCCGATATCTCTTCAACCTCACCCTCAGATTCAGTCTCCAGTATCCAGTCGTGCCCGGTCAATCCCAGGTCGATAGTGCCGTTGGCCACATAGGGTGCCATCTCTTGTGAGCGTACCAGTGCGCAGCTGATGTCAGCATCGTTAATGGATGGGAAATAGTTTCGAGAGCGGGGACTGATGTTCCAGCCAGCCTGTTTGAACAGGGAGAGGGTGGCACTCTCCAGACTCCCTTTTGGGATACCGAGTTTCAGTTGTGACATAGGGCTCTTTTCTTGGTTGATGATGGTATTTGCAGTGGATTCTAGCTGGTTATGGGGGTGAATTTCCATTTGAACCTAGCCGCAGGCGTGTTAACGGACCCTTGGTCATCAGGGTGGCGGGGATGCTTCTGGCTATCCCCGCCTGAAATAGATGTGATTAGGTGCTACTTATTGTCGCGCAGATACTGGTAGATCTGGTCTTTCAGCAAGGCACGGGTCTTCTTCAGCTCTTCCATCTCCAGATCATCAATGGGTTGATTCAGCTCTTCCAGGTTGCGAATTTCAGTATCCAGGGCGTCGTGTTTATCCATCAGGCTGGCAAATTGGGGATCTTTCTCGTGCAGCTCTTTGATGGTCTCCTCCAGATTGGGAAATTCGTGGAGGATATCGTGCATTTCTCCAAGCATGGCTCTATTCCTTTCAGTAGATTGTGAGCAGGTAGCGGGTCAGCGCTTTATAATTCATTCACCTCTAATTATAGGGAATGAATTGGGCCTAACCATGACGCAGGGCAAGGGATGGCGTGTCATGCTGATCATCAGGGGGTGCGGGCGATGGCCCAGACATCAATACGCTGAATGCCCGTTTTTTTTAACTGCCGGGCCAGTTCATTGACCGTACTGCCGGTTGTGACCACATCATCCACCAAAGCGATATGCGAGACATTCAGTCCGTTCTTTATCTCGAATGCGCCGCGAATATTGGATCTACGTTGTAGTTTATTCAATCCTGCCTGGGGTGTGTTGTCACACAGACGTCTGCAGTGTTTATGATCGACAGGAATGGCCAGTTCCCGCCCGATAACGCTGGCCAGTTCAAGTGCCTGGTTAAAGCCCCGATGCTTGATGCGGTTTGGATGGAGGGGGACCGGGATCAGCAGTTCCGGGCATTCAATTGAGTGGCGTTGATGGGCCAACCAGAGCTGGCCCAGGGTCTTGCCAAGGGCCAGGTTGGCGGCGAATTTGAATTGACCGATAAGCCGGTCAATGGGCTCTGCATAGAGCAGAGGGATATGGCTCCGACTGATGGGGGATCTCCCTTGCAGACAGTGGCCACAGAGGTCGCTGCCTGGGTCGGTAAGAGGGAGCGCGCATTGACGGCAGCTGGTGTGATTCCATAGTAAATCATTGAAGCAGGCGGGGCAGAGCGCGTCTGAACTGGGGGAATCACAGAGCGGACAGTGGGGTTTAAATGCCCTGTCTAGTATATAATTAATACAATTGTAAACCATGAAAATCCATTTGAGTTGACGAGCATCCCTGCTCAGGTATGATAGCGGGCTGTCACGGAGAGCCTTTCTCCTTTAACCATTATCGCTGTTTCGCAGACAGCGTAAGAGGCATGTCGATTATGAACGAAGCAATGACGAAACACGACTGGCGTCTGGATGAGATTGAAGCACTGTTTAATCTGCCATTCAACGATCTCCTGTTTCAGGCACAAACCGTACATCGTCAGCGTTTCGACCCCAACAAGGTACAGGTAAGCACCCTACTGAGTGTCAAGACCGGTGCCTGCTCTGAAGATTGTGGCTACTGTTCCCAGAGTGCCAAAAATGCCACCGAGCTGGAGAAGGAGAAACTGCTGCCGCTGGATGAGGTGAAGCGGGCGGCATCAGAGGCCAAACAAAAAGGGGCGACCCGGTTTTGTATGGGGGCTGCCTGGCGAAATCCGACCGACAAGAATCTGGAGCGGGTGGCCGAGATGATCCGGGCCGTCCATGACATGGGTATGGAGACCTGTGTGACATTGGGTATGCTGACAGAGGCGCAGGCTCAAAGCCTCAAAGAGGCGGGATTGGATTATTACAATCACAATCTGGATACCTCCCCCGAGTTTTATGGCAACGTGGTGACGACCCGAACCTATCAGGATAGGTTGGATACCTTGGCCCGGGTTCGAGATCGGGGTATTAATGTCTGCAGTGGCGGTATTCTGGGTATGGGTGAGTCAAGGCGTGATCGCGCCTCCATG
>JAPHUG010000113.1 GCA_026197195.1 Sedimenticola sp. | reverse complement strand
GTTATGACTACCAGATCATCTATCCCGGAGCGCAACCTGTTGCCTTGCAACAACTCGGCACCCGGGCGGGCTGGCACACTCACTCGCCTCTAGGCCTTGGCATCAATCCCCAATGGGGTCTCTGGTATGCCTATCGTGTGGCCCTGCTAACCAATGCGCCGCTACCCATCCGGTTTAACGCGCAACCTGACAGCCCCTGTGAGCTTTGCACGGACAAGCCCTGCCTCAGCAGCTGTCCGGCAGACGCCCTCACCACAGAGCGGCCAATCGACATCGATCGCTGTGCCAGATACCGACTTTCGGCTCAATCGGCCTGTAATGATCGATGCCTGGCACGAAACAGTTGTCCTGTATCAAAAGAACACCGCTATACTTTGGAGCAGATCCAATATCACTATCGACACTCACTTCAAACACTGCGAAACTACTATAATAACCAGTAGTAGCTAATTGAGTTGAAAGTAAAAGTATCGTTTTTGATCAGCCCACACGGAAACCAACATGCCAGACACAGCCGAAGTGACCACAGAGATAATCAAGACCCCCATCGAATCTGACAACAGCACCGAGGCTGTGGATGAGGAGAAGTCGATTGATCTCTCGTCCAGCGAATACTACCTGAACCGTGAATTGACCTGGCTGGAATTCAACAAGCGCGTACTGCATGAGGCAGCGGATGAACGAAATCCCTTGCTGGAACGGCTGAAGTTCATCGCCATCGTCAGTAGCAACATGGATGAGTTCTTCATGAAACGCCTGGGCGGCCTGAAGCAGCAGGTTGGTGCTGGCGTCGCCACACTGACCGTGGATGGCAGAACACCTCAACAGCAGATTGATGAGTGTTCCCAGGTGGTGCGTGACATTGAAGCGCAGATCAGCAAAAACTACCTGGCTGTCACCGCAGGGCTGCGTGAACATGATATCGCCATTCTCAGTTACGAAGAACTGAGTGACGAGGACAAGCTTTTCCTGCGGGACTACTATCATAAAAACATCTTTCCGCTGGTTACGCCCCAGTCGATCGATCCGGCTCATCCGTTTCCGTTCATCTCCAATCTGTCACTCAATCTACTGGTTCATGTGCGCTATCCCGGTAACAGCACCAAGACCTCACTGACGCGTATCAAAGTACCCGTCGGTGCCGGTATACCCCGCTTTCTTCAGCTCAATGATCGAAAGCACTTCATACCGCTGGAATATGTCATCGCAAACAATCTGGATATGTTGCTACCTGAAATGGAGATCATCACCTGTGATGTCTTCCGGGTGACACGTAACGCCAACACCGAACGCAATGAAGAGCACGCTGATGATCTGCTGTCACTGATTGAATCGGAACTGAGGGACCGGCGTTTTGCACCTATTGTGCGATTGCAGTTGAAAAAAGATGTACAACCTATTCATCGCGGCATGCTGGCGGCTGAACTTTTCCTTGATGAAGAGAGTGATGTGTATGACATCACCACCCTGCCCGCTATGCGTAATCTATTTGAGATCGCCTCGCTGGACGTGCCAGAGCTACGCGACCCTCCGCATCAACCCATCGATCATCCGGAACTGGCCGATAACCGCAGTATCTTTCATATCATCCGCGACCGGGGCCCCCTGCTCTTACAACACCCCTATGAATCATTCGGCACCTCGGTTGAACGATTTTTGAAAGAAGCCAGTACCGACCCGAAAGTACGGGCCATCAAAATGACGCTCTACCGTACATCGAGTGATACCAAAGTGGTCGACTACCTGATCAGTGCGGCAAAAAATGGCAAACAGGTCGCAGTGGTGGTGGAACTCAAGGCGCGCTTTGACGAGGCCGCCAACATTCGCTGGGCTAACCGTATGGAAGAAGCCGGCGTCCATGTCACCTATGGCGTGGTGGGACTCAAAACCCATTCAAAGATTATTCTTGTGATACGCAATGACTACAGCGGACTGAAGCGCTACCTGCATATCGGTACCGGCAACTATCATGCGGGCACCGCCAGACTCTACTCTGACCTGGGTATCCTCACTAATGATGAAGAGCTGGGTAAAGACGCCACCGAATTATTCAACTACCTGACAACCGGCTACACCCAACCACGCAGTTATCGCAAACTGCTGCCTTCACCCAAACTGTTAAAAGTCGCTCTTTTGGCCAAGATCAAGCGCGAGCGTAAGCTGCACACAGAAGAGAATCCTGGGCTGATCCAGTTCAAAATGAACG
>JAPHUG010000185.1 GCA_026197195.1 Sedimenticola sp. | reverse complement strand
CTGCTGATTACAAATCAGCTGCTCTACCAACTGAGCTACGCCAGCCAAAAACGAGGGCCTATTCTAGAAGATCCCACCCGATGTGACAACGCGTGAACAGGGATATTCCTGGTTTTTTATCGCTTCATTTCGCTGATCAAGAGTTCCGACCACTTTGGCCACCTGCTCCTGTTCAGCACGATAATCCACCCAGTAAGTCGGCACGGCAATCAACCGGGGAACAACCGTTGCGGCGTGACCTTTCTTTGCGACCTCCTGGCGTCTCGACTCGGCATTGTTTTTACTGGAAAAAACGCCTAGCGAGATTCCGTTTTTCTGCTCGCCTTTGACAAAACGCCGCAGATCGGTGATCCCGCTCTTACGCAACTGACCCACTTTTTCTATGGCGGCCTGCTGATTCTCAAGCGGCGGGATAACAACCCAGTACCCTATGGGCTTCTGCATCGATTCACGACGAAGTGATGCATCCATACCCTGGCTCGCAAGTGATTCAGCCAAGGTCCGGGCCTCAGCTCCCCGCTCATACGGCCCAAACGCACCACAGATCAATACCACCTTTTTTTCCTGCAACGCCTGAGGAGGCACGGCCTGAATCGGTGCAGCCTCATTCGACGTCTCGGCTGTAACAGTGGCAGCAGCCGCCTCTTCATTTTCCGCCGTAATATCATCCAGGGCGGGCGGGGCCTGCTCAGGCTCCACCGGCAAATCTGTAACTGGTTCTGGCTGTGCCTCACTCACCGCTTCAGTCTCGGCAGTAACGCCCCCCTCAGCACTATCCCGCTCCCCGCGCTCTTCAGGTAGGGCGGCTGGCGCTATCTCTTGACTGTTATTGCCAGACAGCTCCGACAACAACTTCAGATTACCTACACCGGGACGCACAACTGAAGGCACATTCGGATCCGCCTCTTCTCGTTGGAAAGCCCAACCCAGCAACAGTATATTGACCAGCAGCAGTAGAATCGCCAGTCCTTTCATCCCTGAACACCCTCCGCTTCCGCCACAACGGCCAAGCCTTTCATTACTAATCCAGTATCAAGAACCGAGGGCAGTGTAAGTCCGGCCGCGATGATCTCGGCATCACTCCCGGTCAGTATCAGTTTGGGCCTGACCTTATAAGCTGATACGGCCTCCTGCATGCTGCGCTCAATCAGCGCAGCAGCGGCGTTCAGTGCAGCCGAAGCCACTGCCGTGGCGGTGTCTCGTGCGAAGAGGTTATCAATAGCGACCGAATCAACCCGAGGAATTTTTGTATCCCGCAATAGCGACTCCCGCATGAGGTTGAGCCCTGGCAAAATCATTCCACCGCGATGCAGTCCCTCCGCGGTCATGAGATCAATCGTTATGGCTGTTCCGCAATCCACAATACAGACGGCCTCTGACTCAGCCGCCCTGACAGCGACTAGTGTTAACCAGCGATCCACACCCAGCTGGCCTGGATTATGATAGGCATTGGTCACACCATAGCGACTGGCTTCAGCGCACACCCAGTTGGGTTCTACCTGCCAATTGAATGCCATCCATGCTGACAACGCCCGGCCTAATTCTTCACCCGCCACATTAGCCATATAGACACCTGTAGGCGCGGCTGTGCCAGACCAGCATCGCTCAGCCAGCTGCTCTGGCTCGGACCCTTTATGGGGCTCAGACGCTACGGCTGAAATGTGACCATTCTGCAATGACGCCCATTTCAGATTGGTGTTACCGATATCAACGAGCAATAGGTTATCGCTGTTCATTATGCCTCTTCACCGTACCAACCATCAGGCAGGCCGAAGTGAAACCTCACCACCATGATAGGCCTTGACCCCTTCGGCAGTCTCAACCAGTAATGCACCCGTTTCATCTATACCACGATGGATACCTTTAATTGTCCGATCACCGAACTGCAGCAGTATATCTTTTCCATCATAGACATCGTGTGTGCGCCAGCCCAGACGTAACGGTTCAAAACCCTCTTTTTCAAAGCGGTCCATCACAGTCTGGAGATTCTCAACCAGGCTCGCGACCAATTGATTGCGCGTAAGTAACTCCCCACCAGGAATCTGTTTTAGATCGATCCACGGTTGATTGATATCACCGGCCTGCTCACTGGGCAGATGAACATTCAAACCGATACCGATGACTACATTACTCGGGCCACTCTGCTCACCTGACACCTCGAGCAGAAGGCCGGCCAGCTTCCGACCGTTGTAGAGAACATCATTGGGCCACTTGAGCCCAACCCCTTCTACACCCAGTTGTTTCAGGGTGTTAATCACGGCGAGACCCGCCACCAGACTCACACCACTTAATTCAGCAGGCGCCATAGCAAAGCGCCGATACATGGAAAAATAGATGTTGCTGCCAAAAGGCGAAACCCAGTGACGGCCCCGACGACCCCGCCCGCCAGTCTGCCGCTCTGCGAGACAGATCTGACCACTAACCAACTGAGGGGTCATCTTCTCCATAAGATAACTATTGGTGGATTCAACCGAATCGAGAATCTCTATCTGCGGTATCGCCCCGAGAAGATGCGCTGGAAGCAGCTCATTGATACGCGCTCTGTCCAGCAGCTCAAGCGAATTAGGCAAGCGATATCCGCGTCCCCTAACCGAATGCACCTGAAGGCCGTATTTCACTTTTAGCTGGTCTAGCTGCTTCCAGACACCGGCCCGGCTTATCCCGAGTGTTTCTGCCAGCGCCTCACCCGAGTGCCAGCCACCATCTGACAGTAAACTGAGTAGTTTTGTGCGGCGGTTCATATTGGATGACTCCTCACACAGCCTACGTTATTCACTTTTACTGATATCCGCAGACCAGGACGCGCGTCGCTTTAGCGTATCTTGATCAACGTCCGACTTAACCCATAACTCACAGGTATCATTTACCGCGGGCAGTGGGGTAACATCGAAAACCATTAACTCATCGCGGCGAAAGGCATGCACTTTTACCGGCGTACCATTCAGTGCACTTGTTACAAGGCTGTCTACATTGGCCTCTGTCACTCTCAAGCCATCAATGGCCATCAACACATCACCCGCGGAAAGTCCTGCTAACTGCGCAGCACCCTGATCAAATACATTGGCGATCACCAGGTCTTTGCCTTCAGAACGCGTCACAACACCCAGTACTAAACGCGTACTATCATTAGCCGTCGCAGGGTCTGCAACGCCACCATGATCTGTTAACCCTCGTGATTGTCGTAACCTGAAGCCTATACCTATGCTGGCCAGTGCAGATTCAAGATCAAGATCTTCCGTACCGCGAATGGCACTATCAAAAAAGTCGTTAAGGTCTAACCCTGTATGTGTGGCGATGAGTTGTTCGATGGCACCCTCTTCTAGGCCGATATTCTTGGCCCCGTGCTGCTGCCATAAAAGCCGCATGCAGTCGTCAAGTGATTGCGCCCCATCACTTCGATCTCTGATTATATGATCAAGCAACAAGGCGATGAGCGCTCCTTTTGTATAGTAGCTGACAATCGCATTAGGGGCATTTTCATCCTGCTTATAGAATTTAGTCCACGCATCAAAACTGGACTCTGCAACCGATTGGCGTAAACGCCCGGGTCCTTTTAGGACACGACTAATCGTTTTGGCTAGCAGGGTAAGATAACCTTCTAAATCAATACAGCCCGATCGAAGCAGGGCCAGGTCATCGTAGTAAGAGGTGATCCCTTCAAATGCCCAGAGCTGGGCGGTATAGGTCTCCCGACTTAAATCGGGACTGATAAAGGCCTTCGGTTTAATTCTTTTAACATTCCATAGATGAAAATACTCATGGCTGCAAAGGCCAAGGAACTGCCTATAACCATCACTCATCTTAGTCTGGTGAACCTGTGGCAGGTCGTCGCGCTTACAGATCAAGGCAGTAGAATGCCTGTGTTCCAGCCCCCCGTAACCATCACCCACCGCCATCACGAGAAAGAGATAGCGTTCCATCTCAGGCAACTCACCAAACAGGGCGATATGTTGCGCGCATATTTTTTGAAGGTCGGCACAGATACGCTCAAGATCAGCATAGTGCTTTCCTGTTATCACCACATCATGCCTGACGCCAGACACTTCAAATGAGGCATCCGTAAACAGTCCCATCTCAACGGGGTGATCGATCAGCTCGTCATAATTGGAGGCACCATAAATACCAAATCCATAGGGTTTCGCACCACAAGACGGTAATGTTGTTGCAACCCGCCAACCCTTATAACCTTTCCCATTAGGGGGCATGATCTCAACCAGGCAAGCTTGGTCATCCTGGCCTTCCACCTTTAGAAAAACACTGGTTCCATTAAAAAAGCCGTGAGTCGTATCCAGATGGGCACCACGAACAGAAAGATCCCATGCATAAACTTGATAACGAATGGTCACCGCATCATTTACAACCGGCAATTGCCACCTCTGCTTGTCGAGCTTATTCAGCTGAAGCGCCGTTTTCCCCGCATGAGCCGATATGGCGATTATGTTTCGAGCAAAATCCCGAATCATGTAACTGCCGGGTATCCAGGCGGGAAGCGATACCACCTGACCATTCGGATCGGGTTTCTGGATAGTCACGCTCACCTGAAACAGGTGGGCTTCAGGTGAGAGGGGCTCAATTCTATAATCAATCATTGGCTAACAGCTCGACAAAGGTATTGAAAACACTGTACCAAATTAAGGCCGTCAAAGAGAGTATCGAGCTAAAAATTATGTCGTTCAGAAGTAACGCGGAACCCCAGGCCGCTCTTTGAGTAAAGTGGCCTAACGGTTAAGCGAGGGAGTGAGTCCATCGCGCGAGGGTCGGTCCAGCTGCCCCCTCGATAGGCCAAGAAAAGGGTCGTGCTTATGGTGGACCGGTCACAAAGAAAAAACCCCAACCTCGTTAGAGATTGGGGTTTTTGGGTATAAAGCTTGGCAGTGACCTACTTTCACATGGGGAGGCCCCACACTATCATCGGCGATACACCGTTTCACTTCTGAGTTCGAGATGGGATCAGGT
>JAPHUG010000036.1 GCA_026197195.1 Sedimenticola sp. | reverse complement strand
TTAATACTGGCGTCGATTGTCGAAAAAGAGACCGGGCAGCCAGAAGAGCGACCCGAAATTGCAGGGGTCTTCATTCGCCGTCTGCATAAAGGCATGCTGTTACAAACAGACCCCACCGTGATATACGGCATGGGTGAACGATACAAGGGTAATATCCGACGTCGTGATCTTCGGGAAGACACGCCTTATAATACCTATGTCCACAAAGGCCTGACCCCCACACCCATCAGTCTGCCGGGCAGACATGCCATAACGTCAGTCCTGCATCCTGCTAAAGGTAAAACGCTCTATTTTGTGGCAAAGGGTAACGGCTATCATGCCTTTTCAGCCACCTTGTCAGAGCACAACAGCGCCGTTCGTAAGTATCAATTAAAAAGATAACAGCTATGACAATAAGAAAAGGGCAATTCATCACGGTTGAAGGCGGAGAAGGAGCCGGGAAAAGTTCCAACCTCGCGTTCATCAGAGTTCTGCTCGAACAATCAGGTATCGAGGTGGTTTTTACCCGGGAGCCTGGAGGTACGGCTCTGGGAGAAGATATCCGTGACCTGCTGCTTGGGCACAAGCATACCGGCATGGCGAGTGATACTGAACTGATGTTGATGTTCGCTGCACGCGCAGAACATCTCAACCGTTTGATTCTTCCCGCCTTGAGCCAGGGAAAATGGGTGCTATGTGATCGCTTCACCGATGCCTCCTATGCCTACCAGGGCGGAGGAAGAGGAATTGATATGAGGCGTATTCAGTTTCTGGAAACCTGGGTACAACAGGGAATAACGCCCGATCTTACACTGCTACTGGATCTGCCTGTTCAAACTGGACTGGATCGGGCAGGGCAACGCTCTGAACCTGATCGCTTTGAGGTCGAGCAAACCGCCTTCTTTGAGCGTGTGCGTGCCACCTACCTTGAACGGGCTGGGCAGGAACCCGGTCGATTCCGAATCATTGATGCCGCCGTTACGCTCCCCCAGGTACAAAGTCAGATAGCGTCCGTCGTAACCGCTTTCCTAGAAACACTGGAAGACGTTCATGAGTGATGCACCAATCTACAATGAGCGCTCATTACTGCCATGGCAGACAGATCAATGGCAGCGCCTTTTCGCGGCGAAACGGAAAAGTCGTCTACCGCACGCTTTATTATTAACGGGTAGTGCCGGCTTGGGGAAATCACACTTTGCCCATCTACTGGCGGCTTCACTACTCTGTGATAATCACCAGGAATCCGACACCCCTTGCGGTGAATGTAAAGGGTGTCGACTTGTTCGGGCTGATACACACCCGGATTACACATTGATTACGCCAGAAGAGCCTGGGAAAGCGATTAAAATTGATGTCATACGGGAGTTTACCCAACGTGGCGCGCTTACCAGTCAGTCTGGTGGTTACAAGGCCATCATTATCGAACCAGCGGATGCCTTGAACACGGCCGCAGCAAACAGTCTCTTGAAGACACTTGAGGAGCCAGTCGAGCGAACCCTAATGATTCTGGTAACAGCCAATGCGGGTCGTCTGCCGGCCACCATTCGCAGTCGCTGTCAGCAGTATCATTTTACACCGCCGTCTTCTGCCAGCGCGATCGCCTGGTTAAACCAACACATCAAAGGTTCTGATCCTGCTCTGCTGCTCTCCCTTGCCTCAGGGGCGCCTCTGTTGGCGTTGAAATATGCCACAGAAGGGGCTTTAGATGAGCGAAGCCAAATGCTTGGTGAACTGAAGGATCTGTTTAACAAGAAAGGGAGCCCGATTACAGTCGCTCTGCGTTGGAGCAAACTTGAACAGGCTAGCGTCATTAAGTGGTTCAGCGGCTGGGTGATTGATTTAATCCGGGTTAAGTTTGCATCAGAATCGGCCGACATTATCAATATTGATCAAAGGGAACACTTGCAAGCGCTGTCCCGAAAGGTAAACTCTAGGAAATTGTATGCGCTGATGGATCGTCTGTTTGAAGCTAACAGGACCCAGGGTGCCCAGCTGAACACACAGATGCAACTTGAAAGCCTCTTGTTGGACTGGGCTGATATTGGAGTTGAATGAGATAGGTATGTCCGTGACGAATGCACCACCGGCAAGACAGGGTATTCTCTCTTTGACGATCAAGGATAAGAACGCCCTTTATGCGGCCTATATGCAATATGTGAAAAATGGTGGTCTGTTTATCCCCACCAACAAGAAATATAATCTGGGTGACGAAGTTTTTATGCTCCTGACCCTGATGGAAGAGACTGAGCGTATACCCGTAGCCGGAAAAATCATCTGGATAACACCCGTAGGGGCTGAAGGTAACAGAGCCGCTGGTATTGGCGTGCAGTTCAGTGATCAGGATGGCGGTATGGCGCGTAACAAGATTGAAGGTTATCTGGCGGGCGCACTTAAATCTGAGCGTCCCACCCACACCATGTAAAACACGCTCTTCCCCGTAGTCACGTGAGTTTCTGATGCTTGTAGATTCCCATTGTCACTTGGACCGGCTTGATCTGGCACCTTTTGACAACCAGTTTGAAAACCTGATTGAGTCCACCCGGCAAACCGGGGTTGGACATATTCTCTGTGTCTGTATCGACCTGGAGAGCTATCCCAGCATGCTGCAGCAGGTTGAGTCCTACCCGGACATCTCTGTATCCGTGGGCGTCCATCCAAACGACCGTGATCGCCAGGAACCGTCTCCAGAGCAGTTGGCCGAACTGGCCAGGCATCCCAAAAATGTCGCCATAGGTGAGACAGGGTTGGATTACTTTCGAAGCGACGGGGATCTGGACTGGCAGCGTGACCGGTTCAGACGACACATCAGCGCGGCTAAACAGGCCCACAAACCGCTCATCATCCATACCCGCGCTGCAAAGGCCGATACCATACAAATCATGCA
>JAPHUG010000168.1 GCA_026197195.1 Sedimenticola sp. | reverse complement strand
GGACATGCCATGATGTGGGCCAATATGAAGATGGTCCGTGAAATCCAGTTTCACAGGATTTTGCCCGTACATATGGGTGCTATGACTCGCGAGACATGGTAAAGAAATTTTGCCACTTCACTAAGCTGAAAGCCGCCGTCACAGGAAAGCATATAATGGATAAACAAACTATCGAGTCACTGTTATCACAATTCAGCGGTGCTGAAAGCAGCTACCCATTTGGACCAGATGCGCTGGTATTTAAGGTCATGGGAAAAATGTTTGCCCTGGTCTCCCAGAACGAAGCGACACCTCGCGTGACTCTCAAGTGCGTACCTGCCGAGGGTGAGGTACTCGTCAGTCAATTTGATTCAGTCACTCCCGGTTACTACATGAACAAGAAGCACTGGATCACCCTTTCACTCGCTGGTGATCTGCCAGATACAATGCTGACTGATCTCGCTGCTGCATCTTATAAACTGGTGGTGAGTAAGCTAACCAAGGCCGACAAGCAACGACTTGAAGATCTACAGAGTGGCTAACGACTCACCCAACGCACTGAACCCAAAGAAAGGACGTATCGAAAAACAGCACCAGCTTGCCTTTACTCACTCCGCGCTGGTAATGGTATTCATGTCATTCATGTTTCCTATCAATCTCGTCATTGCCATATGGGAACTTGCGCTCTGTCTATGACTCAGAAAACGCTATGCCGCAAGTTATGCATACTAAAAAACCTCATAATAACTTAGAGCTCACCGTGTTAACCGACGTTGCTGCGGCTGCGGCTGCAATTGACCGGGAAGAACCCGTTTAGGCGCCTGACAATAAGTCGGTGGAAAGTGAAGCATAAGCTTGCGGGTATTATTGTTGTGGTTGGTTTCATCAACCCACTTTAACTTATTCAGCTGAACCTCCAGCGGCACAACTTTACCAGCGAGTTGCGCAGGGGACCCAATAGTGTGCAGTACGACCTCTTTCTGAACCATCTGATTTCTGGCCAATGATGGCAACTCAACACCTCCACCGGTTAAACCTGCCCCAGGCTGAACAAACAGCACGAAATTGCCCGGTGATGCGGGAAAGCTGCCGATACCCATATTTTTAATCTGAACTTTTATCCGGGCGCTCTGCGTATTTTGGCAATTATTATCCGGAGTGGCCGTGGCCGAAAGCACTACCAGGTCAGGTTTCACCATCTGAGCTATGCCCGCTTGAGGATTAACACGTTGTCCCATCGATTGCTGTGGCGTAGGAGCCCAACCACCCGATTGCACCGTTGGATAGGGGGGAAGGACAGAAACGTACATTTTCTTCTCATTATTGGCCAAGTTGTGATCTGATATCTGAGTTGGCAGATTAACGACACAGCTAAGCTCCGCCTTATGGGGCTGATGAGACAGACCGCTATGGCGGGCTTTCCAACTGCCATAGACGGTACCATCAAGACCTAATTTGGCTTTAGTGATCTCAGTCCCTGCTGCAATCAGAATCACTTCAGAAGCCACATGCTCACCATTTGCCATTAATCGCACAGTAAACTTTTCTGTTTTTGACGCCTTCCATACTTCATGATTACCCGCCAGATTAACCTGCCAACTACACCAGAATTTAACCAGCGCATCCTGTTTAACTGTACCGGCACCCTGCGTGATATTCATGTGAGCGGCTTTGATATCAAGCCAATCGGCTAATGTCTGTGCGGATACACCGAGCAGCAACAACAGCAAAATCAAAGCTTTGTAAGTTACTGGTAATCGGTATCTAATTGTCATGTGAATCTCCTTATAGTCGACCTGTTCATTTTCCCCTCAAACATTAAGTCGAATCCAACTGTCACCTGGTTCAAATAAATAGTAGCACCCAGTAGTGCATTGAAGTGCTATTAGATATATCTATAAGACAATCCTTTGTTGCTCTAATTTCTTTCGGAACCTCTGATTATTCTGGACCGTAGGCTTGGTGAAATGAAATATTTCGGATCAAGGCGAGAACTGCAGACAATAGCGAGCCACTGCTAAACATTTCAGCGCCAAGCAGGAACTATTCAACCTCCAGATACCAAACCAATAATTAATCAGGGCAACTCTGATTAATTCAGGAAATCGTATACCATAGACTCACTAATCACCAGATTTCAAGAAAGCGATGAAACAGCAGAGCCTTGAAACCACAGGTTTCGAAAAATACCGTAAAAAGACCCGCAAAGAGCAATTTCTGGAGGAGATG
>JAPHUG010000089.1 GCA_026197195.1 Sedimenticola sp. | reverse complement strand
TCAAACCGGCAGTCAGTCCAGCTGTACCGAACATCATGGCCTCTTTCAAGCTGAGGGTCTTGGGGCGCTTGATGACCCAGGCGGCCGGTACCCGGATGTATTCGCCCAGTGCACCGTCCGTATTCATACCCAGGTCATAACTGGTCACGATCACTTCGTCACCGACCGCGAACTCCGGGTCATCACTGGCAGCCACCACGCCGGCTGCATCGATACCGGGAGTGTGCGGGTAGTTACGGGTCACCCCTTTGTTACCCACCGAAGAGAGGGCGTCTTTGAAATTCAGGGCTGAATAGTGAACCTTGACCAGTACTTCTCCGGCAGGCAGTTCACCAATCGTACGGGTCTTTATGTTGCGCACATACTTCTTGGGTTCGGCTTCTTCAACCACCAATGCTCGGAATTCGATATCACTCATGGCGCAATCTCCTCTATGGATGTCGTTGTTCTGTAATCAGTCAGTATGGCAAAAGGCTGACTGCTGTAGTTGTTTCAAACTAACAACTACGGTTATTATTCGCAAGTAGGCACACTTATGTATGATACTTACCAAAAGTATACTAATGGCAGTAGCAAGGGTTTCAGCATGATTAAAGTGAACAACTCGGAATATAACTGTCCTTTTGAAGTCGCTATCGACATCATGGATGGCAAGTGGAAACTCTATATCCTCTGGCATTTACGGCATAAAACCCGTCGCTTCAGTGATCTGAAACGGCGTGTTCCTGGCATTACCCAGAAGATGCTGACCCAGAAACTAAGGGAGTTGGAGGAGGAGAAGATCGTCAACCGCAAGGTCTACGCCGAGGTGCCGCCCCGGGTCGAGTACTCACTGACGGAGTTTGGCAAACAGTTGGAGCCGATCATGGAGATGCTGCTGGAGTGGGGGCATTACTACTCCATTGCATATGGCGAAACCGACTACGAGTATAAGTGCCGACCCAAGAATGAGAAATTGATAGAGATTGCCAGCTAGCGAATGGCCCGCCTGCTATGGACGGCGTAGTATCATTTCGTAAACAGCGATCCGCTGATGTCGCAGATTGTCGATGATGTTCGGGCCAAACTGGCGGCTCTGTTCGCCATAGATCAGGCCAGGCCCCAAGCCACCCCCGGGCGCCTTTCCGATACGGGTCAACAGCGCTTCCCACCAGGCCTGCGCCTCATTGGACAGTGCCTGCTTTTCCAGCAATTCAAAACCTTCCCGGGTTGCCAGGGTCAGCATCTCATCGGCACTGATCAGAAAACTGGCTGAAGCATCGCTTGCCCAGGGGAGTGGGTATTGAATCGGTTCTGCGGTAACCGATCCGGCAAATACTTCATGGAGTGCCACACGACCCGTCGGTTTTAACAGTCGGTGAAATTCTCTCAAGAGTCCCGGTTTGTCTGCGATATTCATCTGGGTATGCTGACACCAGATCAGATCAAAGGCTGCATCAGGTAGTCCTGTTGCCACAGCATCACCCTGAACAGTGACAATCTTATTCGACAGCCCGGTCAACGCGGTCAATTTTTCAGATGCGCGGCAGAACGATTCGGTCAGATCAATTGCGGTGACCTGACAACCGTATTCACTGGCCAACAGGCGTGCTGTACCACCCAGGCCACTCCCCACATCCAGTAGGTTGATATCTGACGTCAGCTTGAGCTTTTCAGCAAGCTCACGTGTCGCCTGTCGGCCTCCCATGTGGAGCTGATCAACAGGGTAGAGCTGTTTGGCTTCCAGCTGGACTGGATCGATACCGGTCTGTTTCAGGACCGCCAGTATTCGCTCCAGCAGATCCTGGCGGCCATAGTGCGCGCTGATGTTATCGGGGTTACTCATGCTGATGGTCCTTAGCGCACCTGTTTTTTCAGGAAGTTCAGCCAGTGAGGGTTCACCTGATCGGCATGGGTTATCGGTGCCATATGCACCCCGCCAACCCAGTGCGCTTCAAGCCGAGGCAGATGCTGTTCCAGTACTTCCGCCACACGCCGGGTCGGAAGCGGACTTGCCTGACTGCGTAACAGGCAGGTGGGTAGGGTGATTGCCTGGTAATCAGAGGCGGTGAGTGGCTCATTGAGTAGTGCCTGGAAGTCCAGGGCCACTTTGTGAATCAGCCTGTCCAGCAGGGATTGTTTATCGGATGCCAGGCCTGCGTAGGTCCCCTCACCACTCCAGAAGTCGATGAAATCAGCCGCTGCTGCTGAGGTTTGATCCGATTGAAGGTGGGCTGAAATTTGCGTAAACACCCTATCAATCATACCCAGCCCCGGATCATCCTGCTCCAGCAGATGAAAGGCCACGGGTTCATAGAGCCCGAGAGAAAGCATGCGCTCCTGATGGTTATAGCTATAACGCAAGGCGGTAGCACCGCCATAGGAGTGACCGATCAGGTGAAACGGTTGATCAGCCAATAGGTCTTCAATCAGATCTGCAACTCTTGAAACCTCATCTGTCAGTCTGAAGGTGTCGGGGGAGGAGGGGAAATCACTCATACCATAGCCATACAGATCAATGGCGATCACCCGAAAATCAGGGCGTAATTGCTGGGTTAACTTGTACCATTGTTCTTTACTACTCATGGAGCTGTGCAGCAGTACGACCGGTACACCTGTGCCCTGGTCAGAGATGATGGGTTGTTGAGGCATGTCTTCTTTTTCCTGATTCCCAGCAATACAAGGTTCATAAGGGGGCGCCGTAACGTGGTTGGTCCCAGTCGGGCTTTGTCGTGCATACCCAAGCCTAGGTTTGATCCTGGCTGGAAAGCCCTTGCTTACGCTCTTTGTTTTGAATAAACGGCACTCAGCATAACCAGTTGGCTGCAGTGCAGCAACCGGTTGCGGTTAATTTGTTTCCCATGAAACTGTTATAGAGAGTGACAGAAAAACAGGGTTTATTTTAATAACGGGTTTATTGAAATTAATAATAGGGGTATCCTTCATAACTTGGCCTATCAGCCAGATTTGAGCAGGCATGCACGCAGCCACAAGCTGCACTTAACGTTTGGTCATCGGTTCAGAAGAGACAATATGCTGAACGCACAAGTTATAGCGTTACCGCAACAGAGTGTGGAGCACGATCACGCCTATCACCAGATTATACTGGGTGTGCAGGGTCGGGCAGAATTTGAAGTCGAGGGGCGTGGTGACCTCGTCAGTAATCACTTGGGTTGCCTGATACCTTCCTCTCTCAGTCACGTCTTCTCTGGCGTGGATCAAAATGAAATACTGGTGCTGAATGTACCGGCTGATGAACAGCCATCCGATTCTATAAGTGAGTTGGAATCTAACTGTTTATCGTTAATTTTTGATAAATCAGGATTTTTCAAAGTAGACCCGCGCATCCAGCAGCTCCTGCAACTGTCGGCCAAAGAGATGCGGGCCTACCCAAAAGACGAAGGTCTGGCTCGTAGCTTTGGTGTCTGCCTGCTACAGCTATTGACCAAACGCATCACCCAGCGAGTCCAGGAACGCCGCACCAACAAGCGGCTGAACCGAGAGGTACTGGATGCCTATATCGATTCGAATCTGAATCAGAAAATGCTGGTCAGGGATCTGGCCATGTTGGCCTGCATGAGCCCCAGCCACTTCTTCAGCGTGTTCCGTGAAGAGATGGGGGTAACCCCGAATCAATACATCACCAGCAAACGCCTGGAACACGCCAAGTATCTGCTGGAGAGTACCGGGCTGCCACTGATCGACGTGAGTGTACAAACCGGTTTTTCCAGTCAAAGTGCCTTTGCTCATGTCTTTAAGCAGTACCTGGATATGACCCCACGCCAGTATCGCCTTAAACATTAAGGGACGGCTGATCAGCCTGTGACTGACTGTGAGCGTCACAGGCATATTAAAAGCGTATGAATACGATCACCGCCGACCTTGATCCTGGATTTTTCACCAGGCCCTCAATCCCGAACCAACACTAGGTTTATAAATTATAAAAAAACCTATTAATCAATTACTTATATACAAGAAATTAATTCCATAAATGAGGGTAAATTGTAAATTAATTGCTTGATTAGCCTTCAATCGTAGCATTTTGACAAAAAATCGTAGCATTCTGTAAGAAGCAAGCCATGCTCATCGGTAGGCTGGCGCATCGCAAAATGGCATGTGACATTTTTGTGATGGTGTTTAGTCAGTTTGACCTGTGTACCACCATTCAGGAGTGAGGGGTTGAAAGAGTGATGTTTGATACCAATTCCGCCTTAGACCTTGCCACAATCCAGCAGGACCCGGCATCTTTACGCTCGGCCATCAGCGCCCAGTATTGTGTTGATGAAACGACCCTACTGGAGCAACTGCTCTCCCTCTCGACCCCTTCCTCAAGTCTGCTGAAGCAGACCACCCAAACCTGTACGGATCTGGTCAAGGCGGTCCGGGCGAGGGATGATGCGATACACATGATTGATGCTTTGTTGCTGGAGTACAGCCTCGACACCCGGGAAGGGGTGTTGCTGATGTGTCTTGCCGAGGCGCTGATGCGAATTCCTGACAGTGCAACTGCTGATGCACTGATTAAAGACAAGCTCACCATCGCCGACTGGAAAAAACATCTGAAGCAGAGCAAGTCGTTGCTGGTCAATGCCTCGACCTGGGGGCTCTTGTTGACGGGCAAAGTGATTACCCTGGATACCCGCATTGATGATGAACCTGCCAGTATCATCAATCGAATGGTCAACCGTCTGAGTGAGCCTGTGGTTCGCCAGGCCATGAACCAGGCGATGAAGATCATGGGCAAACAGTTTGTGCTGGGCCGGACAATCACCGAGGCACTGGGTAACAGCCAGAAAAATCGCACCGCAGGTTTTACCTACTCTTACGATATGCTGGGTGAGGCGGCACTGACCCGACCGGATGCAGAGCACTACTTCACCGCCTATTTGAATGCGATAGAGGCGGTAGGCCAGGATCACTCACTTTCTGAAAGCTCCCCCCGACCCACCCTCTCGATAAAACTTTCAGCACTGCATCCCCGTTACGAAAAGGCTCAGGAACAGCGTGTGTTGAGTGAGCTGGGTGATCGCATGCTGGCGTTGATTGAGCGGGCACGTGAACTCGACGTTGGCATCACTATTGATGCAGAAGAGGCGGATCGGCTTGAGATCTCGCTGACCCTGTTTGAAAAACTTTACAGGGACCGCGCAGCCCAGGGGTGGGGCAATCTCGGCATAGTGGTCCAGGCCTATTCCAAGCGGGCACTACCGGTACTCTGCTGGTTGGCGGCGCTGGCCAATCAACAGGGTGACTTGATTCCAGTGCGGTTGGTTAAAGGGGCTTACTGGGACAGCGAAATCAAACACGCACAACAGATGGGGCTTGAAAGTTATCCGGTCTTTACCCGCAAAGAGGCCACCGATGTCTCTTATCTGGCCTGTACCCGTTTTCTGCTCAGTGAACACGTCAAGGGGCTGCTCTATCCCCAGTTCGCCAGTCACAATGCCCATACTGTTGCCAGCGTGATGAGTATGGCCACCCATAACGAGTATGAGTTTCAGCGCCTGCATGGCATGGGTGATGCGCTCTATCATGCGGTGATGGAAGGGTATGATACCCACGTAAGAATCTATGCCCCGGTGGGCAGCCATAAGGATCTGTTGCCCTACCTGGTGCGTCGATTACTGGAAAATGGGGCCAACTCCTCTTTTGTTCATCGCTTGATTGATCAAAAAACGCCAGTTGAATCGTTGACTGAGCATCCGGTCACCCAGCTAAAGCAGTACACCACTCTCGCTAATGATCGTATCCCGCTACCGCCTGCTATCTATGGTGAATCACGCATCAACTCCCGGGGTGTCAATATCCATGTTGACAACCACTGGTTACCCTTGCGGGAGCAGGTGAGTGCGTTCTTTAACCATACCTGGCTGGCGGGGCCAGTGATCAATGGCGAATTGAATCAACGGGGCGAGACAAAACGGATACATGCGCCGTTTGATCATGTGGTGCATGTAGGTACCACCCATCTTGCCGATCAGGCACTGGTGGAGCAGAGCATAAGCGCTGCCGCCGAGGCCTTCCCGGGCTGGAATGATACCCCGGTTGAAAAACGTGCTGCGGCGCTGGATAAGGCAGCCGATCTGCTTGAAATTCACCGCTCGGAACTGATAGCGCTCTGTCATCTGGAGGCAGGCAAGACCCTGCAGGATGCCATTGATGAAGTGAGGGAGGCGGTTGACTTCTGTCGATACTATGCCCATCAGGCGCGTCATGCCTTTGCGGGTGCATTACAACTGGATGGCCCGACGGGTGAGTCGAAAGAACTCTATCTGCAGGGCAAGGGTGTCTTTGTCTGTATCAGTCCCTGGAACTTCCCGCTGGCCATCTTTACCGGTCAGATTATGGCGGCCCTGGTTGCTGGTAACAGCGTCATTGCCAAACCGGCCGAGCAGACCAGCCTGATTGCCGCCCGTGCTGTTGAGTTGTTCCATAAAGCAGGTATACCCGGAACCGTGCTCCACCTGTTGCCCGGCCTGGGCAGTCAGATCGGCCCTCTGCTTACGTCCGATGAACGCATAGCCGGCGTGGCCTTTACCGGTTCCACTGATACCGCACTACGAATCAATCGTTCACTGGCCGCTCGCAATGGGGCGATTGCCACGCTGGTGGCCGAAACGGGTGGTCAGAATGCCATGATTGTCGACAGTACGGCACTGCCTGAGCAGGTGATCAAGGATGTTGTCGCCTCTGCGTTTGCCAGTGCGGGTCAACGCTGTTCTGCACTTCGGGTTCTGTTTGTACAGGCCGATGTGGCCGATCGCATCGTCGAACTGCTCAAAGGGGCAATGGCGGAACTGAAGGTGGGCAACCCCTGTGAGCTGGATACCGATGTAGGGCCAGTGATTGATCAGCAGGCTCGTGAGTCACTGCTGAGTCATATTGCTCATATGCGTGAGACAGCGACCCTGATAGCCGAGGGTGCATTGCCCCTGAACGCCGAAGCGGGTTGTTTCGTGGCACCGGTTGCATTTGAAATTGAACGCATGGATCAGCTGAGTAAAGAACATTTCGGTCCGGTATTGCACGTGATTCGCTATCAAGCGTCTAAACTGAATGAGGTGATTGACCAAATCAACCAGTCCGGGTATGGGTTAACCCTGGGTATCCATTCCCGTAATGAGACCACCAGTCGTACTATTGATAAAAAGGTACGGGTGGGTAATGTTTACATCAATCGAAATCAAATCGGCGCGGTCGTCGGTGTTCAACCCTTTGGTGGGTTGGGCCTGTCGGGGACCGGACCGAAGGCGGGCGGGCCGCACTATCTTTTGCGCTTTGCCACAGAAAGAACAAGGACAACCAATACCACCGCTATTGGTGGTAATGCAACGCTGCTATCACTGGAGAACAGCGTGATCCGTTGATCGGATGCAGGGATTTATGAGACAAGTGGTATTATTGTCTCTGATAACAATGATGCGGTCATTGACCGCTTGGCCAAAAGCCAACAGCACGTGCAGCGTCGATCCCTTCCATCATGGGGCGTGCCGCAGCTGTACGATGACAATAAATAGACGGGTGAGGAGCTCATGGAATATTTTATCCAGCAGTTAATCAACGGCGTTACGCTCGGTTCGATTTACGGACTGATCGCCATTGGTTACACCATGGTCTACGGTATTATCGGTATGATCAATTTCGCCCATGGCGATATCTTCTTGATCGGTGCCTTTATATCGTTGATCACATTTTTAGTCCTTGGCATTATCGGTATCACATGGATACCCCTGGCACTGCTTATCGTGCTGCTGGTATCAATGATCATTGCCTCCATCTACGGCTGGACTGTTGAGCGACTGGCCTATCGACCGTTGCGTGGTTCATTCCGCCTTGCTCCTCTCATCTCCGCAATTGGTATGTCGATCTTCCTGCAGAACTATGTACAGCTTCTGCAAGGCGCCCGGGTCAGACCCATGCAGCCGGTAATCTCAGGTGGTTTTACCTTCCTTGAAGGGAGTGCCTTCTCCATCACCGTCAGCTATCTGCAGATCGTAATTGTTCTGCTGACGATCATCCTCATGACGGCCTTTGCATTGATCATCTCCCGTACCTCATTAGGTCGAGCACAACGGGGTTGTGAACAGGACCGCACCATGTCTGCCTTGTTAGGTATCAATGTAGATCGCACCATCTCATTGACCTTCGTTATGGGTGCCGCACTGGCCGCCGTGGCGGGCATGTTGTTTGTACTCTATTACGGCGTCATTGATTTCTATATCGGATTCCTCGCTGGTGTTAAGGCCTTTACCGCTGCGGTACTCGGTGGGATTGGATCGTTGCCGGGAGCCATGCTGGGAGGCCTGCTGATAGGATTAATCGAAACCTACTGGTCTGCCTACTTTAGTATTGAATATAAAGATGTGGCTGCCTTCGCCATTCTGGTTTTGGTGCTGATCTTCAGACCAACCGGGTTGTTGGGTAAACCGGAAATCGAGAAGGTGTAAGCATGATGAATCAATCCAATAACAACACCTCCGGTATTGATTTTACAGCGCTATTGAAAGAGTCAGGTATTGCCTCTCTGGTCGCACTGGGCCTGGCTATTGTGCTGGTTGGCTTCAAAACTGTTGATACCCCAACCGGTATGGATATCGCTACGCGCTGGGTCTGGGTGCTGGTAGCTGTGGCATCTGTATTTGTGGGTAGAATGCTGTTTGCCTTCAGACGAGAAAGCAAAGCGTCACGGGCACCGGTTCATGTTGACCTTGAGGCAAAAGAGAAACGGTCAGCTATTATAGTTAATCGATTCTCTACCATTGGCGGGCCGATCTTCATAGGCTTTGCCTTGGTGCTGCCGTTCATGCCCTTTGCTGATCGCTATGTGGTGGATGTGGCGACCTATGTACTCATCTATGTCATGCTGGGCTGGGGGCTCAATATTGTAGTGGGACTGGCCGGACTGCTGGATCTGGGTTATGTGGCTTTCTATGCGGTGGGAGCCTACTCCTACGCACTGTTCGCTGCCTATTTTGATCTTTCGTTCTGGGTCTGCCTGCCATTAGCGGGGCTCTGTGCTGCCGGCTTTGGTGTATTGCTGGGTTTCCCGGTTCTGCGATTGCGAGGTGACTATCTGGCCATTGTGACACTGGGCTTTGGTGAGATTATTCGGGTCATTCTACTTAACTGGTATGAGTTCACCGGTGGGCCTGATGGCTTGTCTGGAATTCCCCGTCCCAGTTTCTTCGGATTGGAACTGAAGCGTACAGCGTCAGACGGTTCACAAACCTTTGCCCAGTTCTTTAATCTGGATTACTCGACCATGCATCGATTAATCTTCCTTTACTACCTGATCCTTATCCTCGCACTGCTCACCAACTTCTTTACGATACGTATTCGTAAGATGCCCATCGGGCGGGCATGGGAAGCGTTGCGCGAAGATGAGATCGCCTGTCGTTCATTGGGAATCAATCCCACCAATACCAAACTCACGGCGTTTGCTTTAGGTGCCATGTTTGCGGGTTTTGCAGGTTCCTTCTTTGCAACCCGTCAGGCCTTTATCAGTCCAGAGAGTTTCACCTTTATTGAATCCGCTGTAATCCTGGCCATTGTGGTGTTGGGTGGCATGGGTTCTCAGGTTGGTGTCGCCATTGCTGCGGTGTTATTGATTGGTGGAACCGAGCTGTTCCGTGGTCTGGAAGAGTTCCGCATGTTGGCCTTTGGTGGTTTGATGGTTGCCATTATGGTCTGGAAACCACGTGGTCTGCTGGCCCATCGTGAACCAACCATCAAGCTGCATCCTGATGGTGCACCACCTCCCATGAAACAGGCGGCAACGGAAGGAGGTGTGAAATGAAAAAAGTCTCAACCACACCACCTGAACTGGTTATACCCAGCGGGGCAGATCCGTTACTGACCGTTGAACATCTCACCATGCGGTTTGGTGGACTGGTAGCGATTGATGATGTCTCCTTCTCAGCAGGCAAAGGGGAGATCACCGCCATCATCGGACCCAATGGTGCGGGTAAAACCACGCTGTTTAACTGCATTACCGGGTTCTACACACCCACAGTGGGTCGTTTAACTTTGACCGCACGGGGTGAAGAGTACCTGCTGGAACGCATGGATGGCTTCCGTATTGCACAAAAAGCGCACGTTGCCCGTACCTTTCAAAACATCCGGCTTTTCTCTGAAATGTCGGTGTTGGAAAACCTGATTGTTGCTCAGCATAACGAACTGATGCGTGCCTCCGGCTTTACCGTAACCGGACTGTTTGGTTTTGGCGGTTATCGCAAGAAAGAGAAAGAGGCGGCAGAACTGGCGCGCTACTGGCTGGATAAAGTCAATCTAACCCATCTTGCGGATATCAACGCCGGTAACCTGCCTTATGGTGATCAACGTCGTTTGGAAATTGCCAGGGCCATGTGTATCAAGCCCACAATACTCTGTCTCGACGAACCTGCTGCAGGCCTGAATCCGAAAGAGTCCAGTGAGCTGAACAAACTGCTTATCTATATTAAAGATGAGCACGATATTGGCTTATTGCTGATTGAGCATGACATGTCAGTGGTAATGGAAATTTCTGATCACGTTGTGGTACTCGATTATGGCAGCAAGATCTCAGATGGAACGCCACTCTATGTGCGGTCTGACCCCAATGTGATTCGCGCCTATCTCGGTGAAGATGAAGACGAAGAATTACCACCTGAGGTTGCCGCCGATATTGCAAAAGATTTTGATCCAGAAAACAGAGAGGGTGTCTGAGATGCTAGAGATATCAGGATTACACACCTTCTACGGCAGTATTGAAGCGTTGAAAGGTGTCGATTTTTCCGTCAATGCAGGGGAGATTGTGACGCTTATCGGTGCCAATGGCGCAGGCAAGAGCACACTGCTGATGACTATCTGCGGCAAGCCCCGTGCAGCCAAGGGTACGATTAACTATCTGGGACAAGATATTACTCATGTGGATACCCATGCCATCATGCGTATGGGGTTGGCTCAGTCACCCGAAGGGCGGCGAATCTTCCCCCGTATGACGGTAATGGAGAACCTTCAGATGGGTGCCATTGTCTCAGATGAAAAGTACTTTGATCAGGATTTTGAACGCGTGACCACACTGTTCCCTATTCTGAAGAAACGTGCAAATCAACGGGGCGGTACGCTCTCTGGTGGTGAACAGCAGATGCTGGCCATTGCACGGGCCATGATGAGTCGGCCCAAGCTCCTCTTGCTGGATGAGCCATCATTGGGCTTGGCACCCCTGGTGGTTAAGCAGATTTTTGAAGTGATCAAAGAGATCAATCGCGAAGACAAGGTGACCGTACTGCTGGTCGAGCAGAACGCATTTCATGCACTGAAACTGGCCCACCGTGGTTATGTAATGGTGAATGGCGAGATCACCATGTCGGGCGAGAGTAAAGAGTTATTGGAACGGCCCGAAGTTCGTGCCGCTTATCTGGAGGGTGGACATTGAGTATTCCTGTATTTATTGGTTTGACCCTGATTCTTTTTGGTGGTGCGGCCTACATGATGGGACAAGCCATTGCTATTACCTGGCGGCCGGTCTTGCATGTGATTGCTTACGGCATGTTACTCGGCGCAGCTGACCGTTTTCTTATATTCGCCTTATTTGAAGGTGAATTGGCCTCACTGAGCGGGTACCTGATCGATACCGCAGTTATCACGGGGATCGGCCTGCTGGCTTTCAGAATAACCCGGGTTAACCGGATGGTCAGTCAGTATCCCTGGCTTTATCGACGGGCCAGTTTGTTTAGCTGGGCTGAGATTAGTGAATAATCAGACGAAAGCGTTTACACTCAATGCGTTCGTTGATTGTATGCTGCCTATAGTGCAAAACCTGCATATTAATAAGGTAGTGGTCTATCCAGATGTCATCTGGAGAGATGAATAACAAGAGTGAAATCAACCTCAAAGACTGGGTAAGAACCAGAGGAGATA
>JAPHUG010000395.1 GCA_026197195.1 Sedimenticola sp. | reverse complement strand
GGTATCCCTAATTTTGTTAAAGGTGAATGGATCAAACCCGGTGCTCTGGTGATCGATGTGGGCATCAACCGGCTGGATGATGGCACACTCTGTGGTGACGTCGATTATGCAACCGCAGCGGAACAGGCGGCCTGGATCACCCCGGTTCCAGGCGGCGTAGGCCCAATGACCGTGGCAACCCTGCTGGAAAACACCCTGCAGGCCCGCGAGCTACACGGCTCCTGAGCCTGATTCAGGCGTGGCCTGCCGACCTGGCAGGTCATGCCCTATCCACTCCAGCCGGGCACGCATCAATCGCTTCAACAGCTGCAAAATCAGCCAGATTGAGAATAGCGGAAAGAATACTGTCTGCATCAAAAACACCACGATCATCTGTATGGCATGCTCGCTGATATTGGCCGCTGCCTGATGAAACGCCGCCATTCGTGATTCAATATCCATTGATCGTGTAGCAGTATCATAGACCCGTTTGGCCTCATCGAGCAGAGAGCGCTCCTCTGTATTCGCCAGGGGCGGCTGCAATTCACTGTTCGCCTCCCCCATATTGGATGCCGCCTGCTCAAGTTGCAGCTGCGATTCATTGTACTGCGGCTCAAGAAAAGCGAGATAAAAATGTTCACCCACCACCGCCATGATCGCTATAGAGAAACGCAGGACCAGCAGTATCAAGGCGAAACGACAAAGTAGCCGACGCACACGGACCAGCGATCGATCCGGCCACCAGAGTACCCACAGCAAGGCAACGACAGCGCCAATGGTTATGTAGGTCAGCAACGGGGCCGCCATCACATCCAGAAGCACCCGCTGGATACCAAACGAAGAGCTGCTGGCCAGCATCACCCATGAAAACCGTTCCACCAGATCATTTACCGGGTCGAGAATTTCTCCCGGCTTGAAGTTGAGACCGATACCTACCGGCTCGATGGCCACTTCTGTTCCCTGGGCAACCGAGATTACGCCATTCAATCCACGACTCAGTGCAAACACCACCAGGGCTCGTTTAAACCCCGCCTCAGTGTATTCATGGCCCAACCGATCAAGCGCTCCCTGCTGGATGATGGCCGCCAGCGTGAGCAGAAGAAGAGAAAACGAGAGTCTTTGCAGGAGGGGTCGGTTCATATTTTCACGGATCAGTTGAATGTGCAATGCGATCTCTTGATGCCATACATCATCTTGGACGGGTGCAGGGTCGGAGTCAATTCTGACTCCGACCCTTGTTCTATCCAGCTCACCCCCACTTCTTCTGCTACGCTTAGCCTGTTCTGAAAACAGAAAGAAGGCAATTTATGGCTTTCATTATTACCAAGTATATTCACTTCATCAGCATTTTAGTGCTGTTTTCCTGTTGTCTGCTGGAATACGTCCAGCTACAGCCCAGCATGAAACGGTCCAAGATCAAACGCCTTTTGCAGACAGACATCCTGTTCGGGCTTTCTGCACTTGTTGTACTTTTAAGCGGATTAGCTATGGCGCTCTGGTTGGCAAAACCACTGGGTTATTATCTGAGCAACTGGTTTTTCCACCTCAAGTACACACTGTTCATCTTAATCGGATTGATCTCTGCCTATCCGACGCTGTTCTTTTTTCGCAACCGGCGAGGTGATGATGCAGATAACATTGAGCTGCCAAACCGCTTAAGGCAGATCATTCAGATAGAGTTGGCGGGGATACTCTGCCTGCCCTTGCTGGGCATCTTGATGGCGTCAGGATTTGGTGCAATCAGATAAGGGTCGGAGTCAGGATTGACTCCGACCCTTGATCGGTTCAGAAGCTGGCGTAATTAAGCTGCAGGATAATCTTCCAGACCGGGATTGCCCTTCATGCCAACCAACTTGGGCGTATTCAGTTTGGTTATTTTGACCTGCTTCTGATCTCGCAGATAATCAGCCACCACATCCCATATAGGCCTGCCCGGTGATTGGGAACCCACGGTCGCCCAGCCTGCCACCATGTACTTTTTACTGGCCTCTATTCGGGTGCCATCATCCAGCGTCATCTCACTGATGCGTTTGCCGAAGGATTGATTGGGATCACACACGTAATCCAACCCACCCACACGCACCATATCACCACCCTGCTGAAAATAGGGGTCTGGGTTGAACAGGTTATCCCCCACATCTTCCAGTATCGCCTTGATATCCGCCCCACTCATCTCTCGACGATAGGTTTCAGGATAGGTGATACAGGTCTGGTCCATTACATTTTCCATGGTAATGGTTTGTCCCGGAATAACCGTCGTTCCCCAACGAAACCCAGGGGAGAGTGATATCTGCGCATCGTTCACTTTATTGAGCGCATCGCAGATCACCTGATCAAAAGTGCCATTGAAGTTACCACGCCTATAGAGTGTCTCTTCGGCAAGCGCCAGCGGCTCTTCAAGCTGTGCTTTGAAGGGTGAACGTACCTGATCAATGTAGGCCTGCATAGCAGGATCAGCAGGCAACAGATTGGAGAAGATGGGTACCAAGCGATATTGGTAGCCCTGTAATTTCCCGTTTCGTACATCCAGATCCATGACACCCAGGAACTTTCCATTGGAACCGGCATTGGTCACCAGTGTCTTACCCGAACTATTTTCAACCAGCGTGGGTGCAGGCATACCATCATGCGTGTGCCCACCAAAGATCACATCAATGCCGGTGACCTGTGCTGCCATCTTCAAATCCACATCCATGCCATTGTGTGACAATACGACAACCAGATCCGGCTTTTCATTAGCCCGCACCCGATCAACCATCGCCTGCATCCGTTCATCCTGAATACCGAACGTCCAGTCAGGAATAAAGCGCTGTGGATTGGCGATCGGTGTATAGGGAAAGGCCTGGCCTATAACCGCAACCCTCACACCATTGATTGTGCGTAGGGTATAGGGTTTAAATGCGGTACCAGCATCTTCATCAAAGCCATCGAAATCACTGAACTTGTAATCAAACAAGGCCTCTTCTGTCACTTTAACATTCTGGGCAATGAATTCACCTTTGAACTCACCGATATTTTCAATGACTTCACGATCCTGATAAGTGAACTCCCAATGACCGGTCATGATATCCACGCCCAACATGTTGCACGCCTCTACCATGTCCTTACCACGGGTCCAGTAAGCGGTACCTGAGCCCTGCCAGGTATCGCCACCATCCAACAACAGTGAGTTGCCATCGCCCCGTTCTGCCCGCAAACGTTTCACCAGACTGGCCAGGTGTGCAAAGCCCCCTACCCGCCCATAGGTCTTGGCGGCGACATCGTAATCCAGATAACTAAAGGCATGCGCCTGCTGGCTACCCGGAGCCACACCAAAATGTTTCAGGAAGGCATTACCCACCAGGTGGGGTGCCTTACCCAGCGCAGCTCCAACCCCCAGGTTGACATTAGGCTCACGGAAATAGACTGGATTTAACTGGGCATGACAATCCGTCATGTGCATGAGGCAGACATTACCAAAACGGGGGATTTCATAAAGATCAGCTGGCCGTTGACTGGAAGCTCGCAATGAACCCGGCAACAACCCTGCTGCACCGGCCATACCCATCAGGTGCAGAAATTCTCTTCTTGATAGTGTCATACTGAATTAACCTTTGGTCAGATCCCTGTCGAACAAGGGGATCTGTTTGATCTTATTATGATCCCATGCGAGCGCGTCAGCTCATCTGGGTTAATTGCGCTGCACAGCGTGCAGCGCCCCTCCCAACAGCATCAGCTTCAGCTGATTGCCGCTTCCGCAGAATCCGACTCACCTTTATTGTCAGTCCAGGTCAACTTGAGCGTTTCACCCTCGCCCCCGTCGAATTTAAATGAGAGGTAAGGGTTCTTGGAAACACCACCGCTCCAATGTGCATTCATTAACACTTTGCCGCCCACTTCACACACCACTTCCTGGATGTAATGTGCGGGGATCATGCCACCCGTCTTTGAGTCTTTACGAAAACCTGACTCCATCTGATGGGTTAGCAAGGCTTTCACCGTGGTGACACCCTCTTTGAATTTTGCGCGAATCTTTATACTCTTTGCAGCCATGATCAAAACCTCATTATGTCTTTTTGTCGAATCAGTTAAGCAATTAAAAGACGGTATTAACCGCCACAGCCACCGATCGTCACCTTGACACCTTTTTTAGCCGTATACAGTTTGCCACCTGCCTTGACGACAGCAATGACATCACCACTCTTACCCATCTTGATTCGGGTTGAGGCATAACCATGTGCGCCCCCAGCAAGATCAAAACTGGCAACGAGCGGTGCTGGATTATTGGGCGCAGCAATAGTGATAGACTCCACTCCAGCCATTGTGGCGGTAACCGTGATGGGTACCACGGCACCGTTCTCTGCAATGTCTGGTGCTTTAATCTTGATATCGCCACTTTCTGCCATATCACTTGAACCCAACAGGTTTGCCAAACCCTCTGTCATATCCTTTGCACCAAACGCATTGGCGGGCCAGGCCGCCAACACGGTTGTTGGCATCAGCAGGCCGGCACTCACTGCCACACCCAGCGTACCGGCCGCCATGGAACCCTTGATAATCAATCTACGTAAATTATTCATAACTATTTCCTATCTTGATTCTATTACTCAGGGTTTAACGGTGGTCAGACCTACGCTTACCCAGTCCTGCATGCCACCGCGATACCACTTCAGCTTGTAGGCTGGATATCCCATTTTGGTGAGTGTTTTGATGTTCACGGATGACTGGGGACACCAGATGCCATTACAAAACAGCACCAGCGTTTTGGCATTACGGAAATCCCATTTCCCGTCCATCTCCTTAACACCAAACTGGTTGACCAGGATATCGCTCAGGGTCTCCGCTTCAGCTTCGATCTCGAAATTGCCGGCGACATCGATATTGATCCGATCCCAGGGGATATTCACTGAACCGGGAATGGTGCCGCGCTGGATCCAATCCGAGGTACGAGAATCTACCAGCATGACGGAACGGTCCCCATTGCTGATACGCTTCAGGTAACCCAACACCTCTAGTTCACCCACGGTATCCACGCCCGGTACCAGCTGCATCGGCTGGATACAGAACGGCGGGCAGTGGCGCGAGGTACGGGCATACGCCTTGGGAATGGTTGCGTTTTCATCATCGATACGACGAATGGTTACCGTCTTCCCCTGATGCATCACTTCCAGTGACTCCATCGCCGGGGTGATCTTCGCCTTTGAGCCGGCCAGAGCCTGGCCTGCCAGTACCAGGGTACCGATCAGGGCCAGGTTTATGAGTACCTTGCCATATTTCATAGTCTCTCTCCTTCGGTGATCGGTCACTGGTACATTGCCTTGAAGTAGGAGGGTATTTTCAACTCACTCTGCGATACCGCCTGCTGGTAGCCCAGATTACCCTCGCTTTCGGCTTTTTTGGCCAGTCTGATTGCCTTTGCATAGTCGCCGGCCTCGGCCGCCTTCTTGGCGTTCTTGATGAACTTACCGGTATCCCGCCACTCGCCATTGACCGAGTCAGCTTTCTTCTGTGCAGCTTCCGCCTGAGCAATTGCCTCAGAGGCTGTTGCGGCATCCACCTTCATCTCACCGGCCAACAGTGCGGTGCTACCGACCATCAGGCCGATAACAATCGCTGCTGCGACCCATCGTTGTACACTCTTCATAGTCCTCTCCAGATTCTCTGATTGTCTGATGCTGTGCTTGTCCAGCAGGCTCATTTACGTGCGCCTGGACCGTTCAGTTCCAAACCATTGCTCAAGTAGCTGAGGAAATACTCCAGGTTGCGGTACTCCGGACCCTGCGCCTTCATCGGCTTGGCCCGGATATTCTTGTTGCAGCCGGTGAAGCGACGATGCAGTGTACCCACGGTGCTCCAGTCGACTTTGGACCGGTAGGTCGGCCAGTGAGTTACATGGCCCACAGAGGGACTCAGAATCTCAGTGCGTACCTTGAGTCCGGTATTCTGAACATGGCAGCTGGCACAGGAGAAGTTGAGCTGACCGCGACGGGTAAAGTAAAACTTCTTGCCATCTTCATAGGCAGCAACGGCATCGGGATCATCCATGGGTACCTTAACATTCACCACTTGACCCCGCGACTGGAAGGCAATGTAGGAGAGGATATTATTAATCGGGCCTTTCTTATATTTGAGTGGCTTCTCACCATTAGCCTCGCGACACTGGTTCAGCGCCAACGGCAGGGTCATAACCATCTTCTGTTTTTTATCCCAATGGGGATAGTGATGCGCAATGACTGGTCCATCAGGAAAGCAGTCCTTGTAGCCCTTGCCATTGGCAAATGGCGTCTCCCACATCACTTGTCCACGATCAATGAAAGGCTCGTAGGGCGGGAACTCCTCGATCGCTTCCCAGTTCTCACGCCCGACCGGATCAATGGCGTAGGCGCCGTTGGCGTACTCCTCCATCGGTACGTTAGGGAACTTGCTCTTGTAGTATTTGATGAAGGCCATACGATCCTCTTCGGGACCGGCCTGTGCCGACACGGCCGTTATTAGCAGCACGGCCAAACTGATCAGTAGCTTTTTCATAGTCTCTCTTCCAGTAGCAGTAAGCAGTTGCGTTTGCATTGGCTCTACAGGGTCCATATATACTCGACGACCTTGTCGATCTCGTCATCGCTCAGAACCTGCAGGCGTCCGAAGGGAACCATTGCTGACTCTGGATTAACAGCGGTGGCATCCCAGATCTGGGCACGCAACTTGGCCTTATCAGGGAATCGTGCCTTCATCGCGATCAGTGGCGGGCCAATGTTGCCGGGCGATTCACCCTCTTCAATCATGTGACACGCAAGACAATTACCTTTACTACGACCGGTTGCTATCGCCTTACCTGCTGCAACGATAGCGGGATCGACTTTTGCAACGGGCACTTCTTTTGTCATGGGTTTATTTGAGCAGGCGGTTAGCCATGCTGCTGATGTGATGACGACCAGTGTGGAAACCAGTCTGACCATTTTTATCATCATCTCCTCCTTAGGCTGATGCTGAAAGGTGACCGCCTGCTCAATAGGGGATGTTAGCCTGTGCGCTTCCCTGCACATCCTTTCTATCGAACAACCGGTCAGTATTGTCGTCAGTCTGCCGAATTTATTACTTTACTCAGAAAGATGGCTGTCGGCAGGGTCGCTCTGGCCAATTCATCCTGGGGCAGATTTTCAGACGTACCTGATTATGGAAATGGAACAGGTGTATGGAAATTGGAACATACAGCCGGGGGTGTTGGGGTTTTCCTTAATGAGAAACATTACTAATAATCAAGGAAATAGCGATTGCCCCGCAAATCGCTGCTTTTCAAATAGGTATGGCGATTGTCTTGTGGTTTCCGTAGCACCCATAAACAGGGCCATCTACTACAGAATTTTAGCTAGGTAGATTCAATCGTCAGCATCATCCGCATCAGATCGGACAGCGTTTTGGCCTCCATCTTATCCATCACCTTCGCCCTGTGCGCTTCAACGGTCGACTGACTGACTGAGAGTTCTGCGGCGATCAATTTATTCCGCAAACCCTGTACGACCAACTCAAGCACTTCGCGCTCCCGGGGGGTGAGACGAGAGAGTCTCTGCTGAATATCGGCAATATGAGACGCCTCGCCCCGCTGCTGGGCGTCCTGTTCCAATGCACGGTGAACGCTGTCCAACAGTGCCTGGTCATTAAACGGTTTCTCAATAAAATCCACCGCACCCGCCTGAACCGCACGCACCGCCATGGGAACATCACCATGACCGGTAATGATGATAATGGGTGGACAGAGCGGTTTCTCTGCCAGCTGCATCTGAAGGTCCAACCCACTCATACCCGGCATTCGCACATCCAGGACAATGCAACCGGGCCGCGTCGAGTCGAACTGTTCCAGAAATTCGGTGGCCGAGCTGAATAACGCCACGCTCAATCCTACCGATTCCATCAGCAGCTGGAGTGCCTCCCGAACTTCCTGGTCATCATCAACTATAAACACCGTGCTTTCATTCATCATTCAACTACTCGATTATGGTAGGTAGGTAATAGAAATACGAACGTGGTACCTGTCGACCGATCCGGCTCAACAAAAATGCGCCCTTTGTGTGCCTCAATAATACCCTGACTGATCGAAAGGCCAAGCCCCATGCCATTCGCCTTGGTAGTCACAAAGGGATTAAACAACTGGTCAGCGACAGCGGGGTCCAAGCCTGACCCGGTATCTGAAACAGTCACCCTAACATACCCCTCCTGTAGGTTCTCAGTGGCTATCGTCAGCACCCGCTCACCTTCTGCACACTCCAACATGGCCTCAATGGCATTGCGAGCAAGATTGAGAATTACCTGATCAATCTGAACATGTTGTGCCATAACCGCACCCGTCCGATCATCAAGCCGCAGCTCTATTTTTACATTAGCCTTGCGAATTTCGGTACGCAGCAGGGTTATCACCTCGTTTATCACTTCATTAATATCAATCAGGCTCAGCTCGGGCTGTTCCTTTTTTACGAACTGCCGTAAATGCCGGATAATTTCTCCCGCACGGGCAGCCTGAGCACCGACCCGTTCCAATACATCAATCACCCGTTCTGTCTGCCCATTCTTGCTTTCCAACATTCGGATACAGGCGTGGGCATTGGTAGCAATCGCAGTTAACGGTTGATTGATCTCATGGGCAATGCCGGATGCCATCTCGCCCATGGTACTTAGTCGGGCCACATGGGCCAGGTCATCCTGATGTTGTCTCATCTCTTCATCAATACGCTTACGATCACTGATATCACGAAACACCACCACACTACCTACGGTTTTGAGCCGCTCATTCTTTATTGGCGTGCTGGAGTACTCCACAGGAAAACAGGTTCCATCACTTTTCCAGAACACATCATCATTCACAAAGCGCGGGATCTGGTCATGACAGGTAGCATAGACAGGGCATTGGTCGGCAGGATGAGGCGTTCCATCCGCACGCGTATGGTGGAGTAACTGATGCTGGTTTTTGCCCAACAGATCTTCTAGCTGCCAACCGGTAATCTGCGTCATGGCCCGGTTGGCAAAGGTGGTATTCCCATCCAGGTCCACACCCAGGATACCATCGGCTACTGAATTCAAGATCAGTTCATACTGGCGTTCCAGGTGAAGTTTGGCTTTTTTCAACTCCCGATTGAGCCGAGAGACCCATGCCGTCATAAACAGCATGAAAGCCACGAAGACAGAGGTGACCAGCAACCAGTACCAGTACTTTTTGATGGCATCCAGAAGGGTAAAGCGCCCGATGTTTTCATAGGGCGGAAGCTGTAAATCCCTGAGCAGATCATGTACGGACTGATAGTCCAGCGGAATAGTCCAGCCCGCATAGTTACCCGCCTTCGCCGCCGGGTGAATTCGCGGCATATTAAGCAATGCAACCGCCACCTTCTGCGCCAACTCATTCGATGTGTGGAGTACCTTACTGAATGGCCATTCAGGATAGAGCCGCGTACTACGACTCAGCAGAAAGCCGGGATTGACCTTAGGGTTGATTATTTTGAAATCATGGATGTTGATCTCTTCCGTTGCCGCCATGCGCTCAAGAATATCCGTGCGCACAATTCCCACATCAATTTTACGATCTCTGACGGCGCGCACCACATCATCATGGATACCACCAAAGGTAATCGAAGACATATCCTTATAGGGATCGATACCCTTCGCATGTAACTCCCGCCAAGCCATCTGAAAGCCACCCAGCGAGATGACATCCACAGCCATCAGACTTCTTCCTTTCAAGTCTTCAAGGGCATTGATATCGTGCTGATCATGGCGTGTAAAGATGACACCTCCAAAGACATTATTAGCTGTGCCACCCGCCAAATTATTGAGCGTCGAAATGCGGGATATACGGTAACGGACTTCAAGGTTCACATAGATACCTGGGTTAACCAGGATAAAATCGACTTGGCCAAACTTTACGGCCGGATCGACTTCAGCAAAATCAAGCGGCACAATCTGGAACTGGTGTTTAGGTACTACTCGGCTAAGATAGGTCGCTGTTGGATCCCACATAGCGAAAGTAGCCTCACTACCCCGATGACTCAGTACGCCAATACGGATCACCTGGTCTTCTGCCTGGGCAAGACCAAACATCTGTAGCAGCAACAGAGTAAACAGCAGAACCCGACGCCACATAGCGAAATCCTTAAAGTGGGGTGACTGGAGACTACGGAATAATCGCATTTCAGGCAAGTTGCGGTAATATCCAGGCAGGCAGGCCGAGTAGGCTGTCAATAACGACATCAGGGCAAGATTCCTGCAAAAAAATCAATCCCTTAACTCATATCAGCTAGACCATTAATGGATCTGGAAAAAAAGCCCCACTGACACCATAATGGGGGTAGGAGACAGAGGAGGCAATAGCATGGCTAACTATCAACATATCCTGGTAGCGGTCGATTTTTCAAAGGAGTTTGAGGCGGTACTGGCCAAAGCAGTGGAACAGCAGAAACTGATGTCCGCGCGCATGACCCTGGTTCACGTGGTCGAGTATACGGGTGCCATGTACACCGGTGAGATCCCCTTACCTGAAGACCTGGACCTGGATCAGCGATTGGCCAAGCAGGCTGAAACCAAGCTTCAGGCGATGATTCATGACCACAACCTGAAAAACACCTCGTTACTGGTGGAGATTGGCACCCCTAAACGGGAAATTGTTCGGGTTGCAGAGGAACAGAGCGCTGACCTGATTATCCTTGGCAGCCACGGCAGGCATGGCCTGCAGCTCCTGCTGGGATCAACAGCCAATGGTGTTTTACACCTGGCCAAATGTGATGTACTGGCGATTCGCGTTGAAAGTGAATAGCCGCAG
>JAPHUG010000131.1 GCA_026197195.1 Sedimenticola sp. | reverse complement strand
GCCAGGGGAAAAGGTACTGGCACAACCGGCGCCACAGTACCCGACCGGGGTGGCATTGTGCTCTCACTTGAGCGAATGAATCGCATCATTGAGATTGACCCTGCCAATCGTATCGCCCGGGTTGAACCTGGGGTAACCAACCAGGAGCTGCAGCAGGCACTCAAACCACACGGCTTTTTCTGGCCACCTGATCCCACCAGCGCAGCAGTCTGCACCATTGGGGGCAACCTGGCCTACAATTCGGCTGGTCCCCGCGCCGTCAAATACAACACCCCACGTGAGAATACGCTAGGCCTGAGGGCTGTTACCGGGGCTGGAGAAGAGATCAGGACCGGCGTCATAACCACCAAGGGGGTTGTGGGTTATGACCTGACCCGGCTACTCATAGGCTCCGAAGGGACGCTGGCCATTATCACAGAAGCGGTTTTGAAATTGACGCCACTGCCTGAGGCAAAAGCCACGTTTCAGGCAGCTTATCGGGACATGCATGCCGCCGCACGGGCGGTATCCGCCATCATGGCCCAGCCAATCACCCCCTGTGCCCTGGAGTTTATGGATGGCACCGCCATTAACATGGTACGCAGCTACTCTGATCTTGACCTGCCGGATAACGTCGGCGCACTACTGATGATCGAGGTGGATGGCCCCAAACATGGACTGGCGGAATCGACTGCAGCGGTGGTCGCTGCCGCCAGGGTGGAGGGCGTTATCGCTGTCGAAACAGCCAATACGACCGCTGAGGTCGAAAAACTCTGGCGCACCCGCAAGGCGCTGTCACCGGCATTAAGAAATATCGCCCCGAAAAAGATTAACGAAGATGTGGTGGTGCCGGTCTCGCGCATCCCCGACCTCATCGCTGGACTCGAAACGCTCGCCCAACGCTTCGATATACAGATTGTCAATTTTGGTCATGCCGGCAATGGCAATATTCATGTCAACCTGCTCACTGACCCCGATGATAGCGCCATGATGGAGCGGGCCCACCACTGCCTGGACGAAACCTTTAACCTGGTATTGAAGCTGGGTGGCACCCTCTCAGGCGAGCATGGTGTCGGGCTGGAAAAGCGCGACTATATCGACCGAGAGATTGATCCGACAACCCTGAGACTGATGAACGCCATCAGAAAGCAGTTTGATCCTCAAGGAATTCTCAACCCAGGTAAGGCACTCCCGGAAGATAAACAGTGAAGTGTTCTGATCTAAAACCCCTACTCCTGCTCCTCCCCATCAGCCTATCAAGCTGGGCAACGGTCACCCAGATACCTGTATCCCATATCGCCAACCAGGGACTGGCGCTATGGGAGGAGCACAGCTTCAAGGGCCGCACAGAGTACCGGCTAACCCAATTGGATGGTGAAGCCGTAATACATGCCCAGAGCAACAGCAGCGCATCCGGGCTGTTCCGTAAAATCCGTATTGATCTGAATGAGACACCCTATCTAAACTGGCAATGGCAACTTGAAAAAGGCTTAGTCGGACTTGATGAGAGAAGCAAGCAGGGTGATGACTACAGCGCAAGAGTCTATGTAATCAGAGAAGGTGGACTACTCCCCTGGCGCACCAAGGCTTTGAATTATGTCTGGTCAGGCAGCGAACCGATAGGTTCGGTCTGGCCCAACGCCTTCACAGACCGCTCACAAATGATCGCCCTGCGCAGTACCGAAGACGACACCGGGAAAATGTATGCTGAGAAACGCAACATTAAAGCCGACTTTACACGCTACTTTGGGGAAGATGTTCGTTACGTGGACGTTGTGGCGATCATGACGGATACCGACAACTCAGGCCTTCAAGCCAGTGCCTATTATGGTGAACTCTATTTTACCCCGTAACTGCCCGCGGCGGCCTGAGGGTGGATGTGGGATTAATCGCTATTACTACTAGCGTATTCCGATCAACTGGCTCAAGGGCGTCCCTTGATGCGATAGCCATAGCTATGCCCCCAACGACTCGTAGCAGGGTAAGCAAGACTTTGATCCTGGATCATGCACCCTTTCAGCGCTACCCAAAACGTTATTGAGTTCGGCAGGGCAGCCAGCCTGAAAGACGCCGAAACAGAAGCAGGGGCCACATTTTATTTAACCTCGCCAAGCCCCCTCAAAAACCCGTTTAGGTCAACTAGGGGACACAGCTGTCTACCCATACATAAAGATATCGAGTAGCAGATAGGCAACCAGGATAATCGTAATCCAGAGCACCATACTGCCGGTCGGCCAACTTTCAGATAGGTGGTACTTAGCAACAGAGGTTTGCGAAAAGGAGTGACGCACGGATTGCATGGGTGCAATCATTGCAGCCATCATTGACGCTCTTGCCTCTCGAAAAACAACCAGCCCCCGATAAATACCCGCCGGCAGGAATTTTCGATAGAACCACTCGACATCCAGATTGGTTGAGCGCAATTCAGGGGGATAGAGCCCCTTTTTGTTCAGCCAGACGAAGGCCAACGCCGAGAAGAAGAGCAGTTGCAACTGGGTCAGGACATGGGTCATGTCATAGGGCCAGTACTCGACCTCCCATGGCAAAAGCGCATAGAGATATTGCGGTTGGGAACCGATGAATATACAAAGCACAGCCGCCAGCCCCATCGCAATCAACATATTCAGCGGCGCCTCTTTCGGGCGAAGACCGGAATCATGGGCAAAGAAAGCAAAGTACGGAATCTTGATGCCGGCATGATGAAATACACCGGCCGAGGCAAACAGCATAAACAGCCATAAATAGCTGTACTCTTCCTGTACCAGAGCCGTCATGACCATC
>JAPHUG010000479.1 GCA_026197195.1 Sedimenticola sp. | reverse complement strand
CCACCCCATCAATAGGCCGGATATACGGAAGCAAACCTGTCCCTGTTATTTGATGATGCTGAGTCTTGCAAAGTGGGAGGAGACCATATACGGAGTCAAACCAACCGCACATAGGTGTTTTTTATAAGAAGCTTAGATTGGTTTGACTCCGACCCCTGCAGTAAAAACCGACAGAACAGGCGCTGTTATCAGGCAAGCTTCTTCTCCCAGAACAGCGCCCGTCCGGTTTCTGGGTTCAACTCATAACCACTGAAACCGACTTGTCGATAGACTGACTGTGCCACCTTGTTTCCTTCGAGGACTTCCAGGGTTAACTTGCAATAACCTCTCTGAACGGCGATCTGCTCCACCGCGGCAAACAGCTGTTGCGCAACACCCTGCCCCCGATAGGCTTCAAGCACCACTACATCATGAATATTCAACAGAGGTTTGCATTTGAAGGTAGAGAAGCCCTCAAAACAGTTCATCAGTCCTATCGGCTTATCGTCAGAAAAGGCTAATAGGATGAGCACATCGCTACGTCTCTGTAACGCGCCAACCAGGTTTTTGCAGGTCGCTTCAGGTAAGGGTTCGCCCCCGCCCATCGGATCCCTGGCATAGGCATCCAGCAGTGCAACTATCGCTTCACCATGCTGTGAATTATTGAGATCGGCCTGTTTAATCTGAATCATCTTTCTCTCTGTCATGCCAACCGGTAGCTAAGCCGTCATTCGATAAAAAAACGTTCCAACGCTTTCTCTGAGATCGGTTTACTGAAATAGTAGCCCTGGGCAAAATCACACTTTTCGGTCTGCAGTATGGCTAACTGCTCAGCGGTCTCCACCCCCTCGGCGATGACCTTCAATCCCAAACTCCGGGCCATTGAGATAGTCGCAACCACCAGCTCTCGATCATCCGGGTCAGAGGTGATGTCACGGACAAAACTGCGGTCAATCTTCAAGGTATCAAACGGATAGTTTCGCAAGTAACTCAGTGATGAATAGCCCGTTCCAAAATCATCCATAGAGATGGAGATGCCCAGATCACGCAGGCCATTAAGCAGTTCAACCGAGTTGATTTTTTCGCTTAACAGTACATTCTCTGTGACCTCGATTTCAAGATAATCACCGGTCAATCCATACTCATTCAGAATGCCCTGCACCATGTCCAAGAAACGCTCATCCTTAAACTGCACCGGTGAGACATTCACCGCCACACGGAACGGATTTCGTGCTTTAGCCTGCCAGCTCTTAGCCTGTTGTACCGCTTGCCGCATCACATACTCACCGATCTTTACAATGCGTCCGGTGCGTTCTGCAATATCGATAAATTCAACAGGTGAGACATGGCCCAGCTTGGGATTATTCCAACGTAGTAAGGCCTCGGCACCCACAATTGACTGGGTGTAGATATTCACTATTGGCTGGTATTGAAGATGAAATTCATCGTTCTCCAGGGCGCTGTGCAACTGCTCTTCCAACTCCAGGCGACGGGCAACATCCTGATTCATTGTATCGTTGTAGAAGTGATAAGCGTTCCTGCCCACCGCCTTGGAGTGGTACATGGCGGTATCAGCGTTACGCAGCAGGAGTTTGGGGTCTTCACCATCATCCGGGTAGACCGAAATACCGACACTGGTGGTGAGCAATATTTCCCGTTCACCCAGTACAAATACGGTTCTAAAGGCTGAGAGTATTTTCTCGGCCACCACGCCCGCAGCCTCCTTATCGTGAAGATTGGAAAGCAGGACAATGAACTCGTCCCCCCCCAGTCGACCGACCGTATCCTCATCCCGTATCGACCAGCGCACCCTTCGCGCGGCCTCCTGGATCACCTGATCACCCACCTCATGCCCAAGGGTATCATTCACTTTTTTGAAATCATCAAGATCGAGAAACAGCACCGCTGCCTTATGTTCCTCACGCTGGGCAGCACGTAATACCTGGGACAACCGATCCAACGCCAGGAATCGATTGGGCAGCCCGGTCAAACTATCAAAATGTGCCTGATGCAGAATCTTCTCTTCATGCACCTTGCGAATGGTAATGTCTTCTTTTACTGCCAGGTAGTGGCGAATATTCCCGTAATCATCAAAGATGGGCGAGATATGGGCGTACTCCCAGAACAGGCTCCCATCTTTGCGTTGATTCTGGAATTCACCCTGCCAGCTGTTACCCGCGGAGATGGTCTCCCACAGCCCTTTGTAGTGATCTGAGGCAGTCTGTTCGGAACGCAGTATCCGGGTATGCTTACCCATGACCTCTTCAGAGGAATAACCGGTGGAGCGCTCAAACCCCCGGTTGGTGTATTCAATAAAGCCGCCCGGATTGGTGATGATTACTGCCACCGGACTCTGCTCCATCGCTTGAGACAGGGTTCTGATCGTCTCCTCTTTACGCTTCATCTCCGTGATATCAGGATAGGTAAAGATACCGGCAATATGGTTACCCTCCTTGTCATAGATGGGTGAAGCGTTACCGAGCACATGAGTTTCAACACCGTCGGTACGACGGATAACCATCTCTTTGTTTCGGGTTACCCGCTGTTCCGACATCGCCCTGACCAAAGGCGTGTCCTGCACCTGAATAGGTGTGCCATCGATATGCAGCATCTGCCAGCTGCGCTTCTCCGGGTTACAGATGACCCCATTCACAAAACGCACCTCACGCTGTTCATCAGCCGAAGAACCGGTGATGCGCTGTGCTTCCTGATTGGCCAGTGTCAATGACCAATCATCCGCACTACCTTCACCAATGGTAATTGCAAACGGTGCCTGATCAATCACGGCATTCAACAAGGCGTTGGTATGCTGTAACTTGCGCTCCGCTTCATAGCGATCCGAGATGTCACGTAGTGCGGTAACCCGAACAAGTCGATCCTGGTATTCCATGGCCCGCCCACGGACTTCAGCCGGGAAGGTTGTTCCGTCCTTTCGCTGGGCTATCACTTCATAGGGTTCCGTGTAGCTGAGCAGCATGTTTTGATTGACCAGGTCATGTGACTCTTCAGCAATCCAGTCCAGTCCAGAACGACCGGTCGCCTCTTCCAGGGTATAGCCAAACAACTTTTCTGCGGTCAGGTTCTGCCCAAGACAACGCCCTTTTTCCGAGATAAAGATGGCCTCAAAGGTCGCTTCCGAAAGCGCACGAAGATGGGCCTCGCTCTGCTTAAGTGCGGTTTCTGACGCAATCTGGTCCGTAATATCGTGGGCAATGCCGAAAACCAACCCACCGGTCAGTGGAACGACACTGAGCAAGGCGGTACGGGATGAACCATCCGGACGCTGATAAACCACTTCTCCCATCTCGCAGGTGGCATCCAGAACTGCAGCCTGTTTGCGTCGATCTTCGGCCCCGGCCGGGCAGATATCCGCCGACGTCAGCTTAAGTAATTCATCAACTGAACGGCCGGTCAGAACCTCGGCCGATCGATTGGCATCCAGATATTGACCGGTCGTCGAATTCAGCAGAAAGATGGCATCGTTTGATTGTGCAAACAGTGATCGAAACCGGGCATCACTGTCGGCCTGGGCCTCTTGTGCGTGAATCCGCGCACTGATGTCATTGAAGGTAACCACTGCACCCACCACATCACCCTGACGTCGCATGGGGTAGGCACGGTACTCAACCGGCATGCATTGACCACTGTTTGTACAGAACACTTCGTGTTCCATATAAACACGCTTATCCATCCGGATGGCGTCCAGGATCGGTGATTGCCTATTGCTATAGGGTGTTCCATCGCACTGGCAATGTTGGATAATGTCACTTACATGCCGCCCCTGCAGCACCTCATCAACGGGGTAATTAAGGATCTCCAGACAAGCCCGGTTAAAGAAGGTGCAGATACCATCGCAATCAATACCGATTATTCCAGCACCGGAGGAGTCCAGCAAAAGATCCACATGCTCGTAGGAGGCGGTGAGCTGACGTGTCTGTTCATCTACTTCAACTTCAAGACTGTGCTTGGCTTTTTTCAGCGCCAGCTCGGCCTGTTCCCAGCGTTTACCCACTGAGCTGACAAAGGCCAGGCCAAAACCGGCAATACCCAGCAGAATAAGCGCCGTGGTCGCCGTGATGATGTTGGATCGAGGTTCAATCAGCTTTACGACTGCTGCCCGGTCACGCACGGCAATCATCTGCCAGCCATTCGCAAGTGCCACAGTAAAGGTGAGACAGGCCTTCTGCTCGGTAGGATGCCAAAGCTCATGATAGGCAATACTCTCGCTATCAGCCGACCTCATCTGTTCCAGCAACTGTTTCATCTCTGGCCGTTGCAGAAAGGCTTGCCTGCCTTCCGGTGTTAGCCAGGAGGCCAGATTGTGACCAATCAGTTCACCCTTACGATCAATCAGTATCAGTTCATCAAAGGCCTCATCTTTAAACTGTTGCAACAGTTCTGAGAGACGATCAAGATGAAAGACGCCGCCCAGATGGGCCGTTATTGCCCCCTGCGGGTCTTTAATGGGGGCATTGATCGCAACAGCCAGTTTACCGTCGGCTCCGCTAAAACTGTCAGAGACTGCTGTCTGTTTGGTACGCAGGGTTTCCTGAAAATAGCCCCGGTCAGCCATATTGTACTTGGTGACCGACTGCTGAACCCGGTAGGGATGAGCAAGATAGTGGTCGCCATTATCCTTCAGCATGAACAGTACAGAAAATTCAGGGTAGGCTTCCATCTGCAAGTCAAGCAGGTGCCGTTTAGCCAGCTCAGAGGTTTCCGGTACCCCACCGATTGTTCGGTCAATACCGTTAGGATTCTCTAGCTGTTGAAACTGTGGAAGTGCGCTTAATAGACGCAGTGATGCCTTGACCTTATCAACTTCCTGATCGATTTGGGCCGCCAACGTCTTGGCCAGAGGTCTATTCTGCTGTTGCCAGTTCTGAAAGGCCTCACGCTCCAGCGCATTACGCAAATAGATAGAGACAACCAGAACCGTAAAAATGGCCACTACGCCACCCAGCAGCATCATCCATCGCAGACTGGTCAGTTCCGATTTAGGCAGCACAGAGGACTTTTCAACAGGCATGGGCTCGATTTTTGTCTCGGTATACAGTAAAAAAGCAGTGCTCAAATAAGCCCTGCCTACAGCCTCCCTGGCGAAATTTTCTTCTGATAGTATAGAAGCGCGTTGAAAAAAACACCCTTCAAGACGTTGCTATTATAAGCAACCTGTCACAAACAAATAAATCTTCCTAAAGATTATCATGAACTAAGCCTAAGCGCTTCAATTAAAAGATAAATAGTTCAAACATACCCTCACCTTTACAGACCACCCTCAACCGCATCCAAACAAGGCCTAAACCTGGCGTGTATCCGGGGAGTGCGCATCTCTTATCGCCTGTTTCGCCGAGACGATGCTATTCACAACAGCCAGCACCCATGCCAGGGTAATAACCACAGCGAACGCGTTGTAAATATAGCGACCAGGGCATGATAGGATGCAGCCGATTTATAACCTGCATGGAGTAACTGCATGGCCATTATCCGCTGGATTCTTGGACGTATTATTCTTCTGATCGACGCACTGACATCACCAAAAGGCGTCATCCGCCCGACGGGCGAACAACAGGCACTGGATACTCAGACAGCACGACTGGCGCTCTACCAGTTCAAGGCGTGCCCATTCTGTGTCAAGGTGCGGCGTTTTCTCAAACAGCATTCACTCAACATTGAGACCCGGGATGCCAAGGGCAATCCACTGTTCAGGGAAGAGCTGCTGAAAGGGGGTGGCGAGATCAAGGTGCCCTGCCTGCGTATTGAAGATGAGCAAGGAGACATTCGCTGGATGTATGAGTCAGCGGAGATTATGAAGTACCTGGAACAGCAGTATCTGCAGCCGCAGTCCTGAGACTATTTCCCTGCAGAAACACTCACTGGCGGAGTTGATGCTGCTAGCGCCCTTACCTTGCTTAGTATAGGTTCGCTATCCCATTCACGCAGCCCCAGTGCGCGATAGACGATTCGGCCCGATGCATCCAGGACAAAGGTGGCCGGGATACCGGAGAAGGGCCAGGCTTGGGCAACCTGGCCATCCAGATCATATAGAACCGGAAAGGTAATACCCTGCT